>NZ_JBIUVJ010000005.1:159815-283538 GCF_044742875.1 Pseudomonas sp. NPDC087817 | reverse complement strand
GGCCGGCGTTGATGTGCAGCGCCTCGGACATTTCGCTGCGGTGATCGGAAATGTTCGGCAGCACGCAGATGCCGCTGGTGAAGATCGGTTCGAACACGAACGAATGACCGCTCTTGCCGTCATGTTCGTCCATCGGTTTGGTATCGAACGTCTTGTTCATGTACGAGTGCTGCTGGGCCAGGCCGAATTCCGAAGCCATGCCCGAACCGGTACCGCCGCCGGCACTGAAGATCGAGAAGTACAGGCGCGACTGGTTGGCCTTGATGCCGCAGCTGTCGATCAGGTACGAGTGGATCATTTTCCAGTCTGGGCTGGAGAAACGCTGGGTGTCCTTGTTGAGGATGATCTTCGCAAGATACTGGCCGAGGATCGGCGCGTTACCGGCGCCACCGGCGTGGACTTCGGACAAGTCCATGATTTTCATTTTGCTGTAGTCGCGCAGGAAGCCGCTTTTCTCGCCCTTGCGCGAGAAACGGATGCGCCCGGCGATGTCCTTGTCGAGGTCGCCGAGCATCACCAGCGGCTCTACCAGAAACACCGGTTTGGTGGATTTGTTCGGGCCGATACGCAGGTTGTTCTTGATCCACTGGGCCGGGCTGTAGCCCTTTTCGGCGTAGCGTTTGTCCGGCGACAGGCGATCTTCGTTGTTGAATTCGTTGAGGTAGAACTTGCGCGCGTTGTACACCAGCTCCGCGACGTCGAGGGCGATGTTGGAGCCGCAGCGACCGAGGCCGATCAGGCACACCGACGGGAATTCCTGATCGTTGTGCTGTTCGTTGTCGCCTTCCAGGTGCGGCGGACGCGGGAACACCAGATCACGCAGGCCATCGAGGTTGTCGAGGATACGGTCGGTATTGGTTTCGGTGAAGTACAGGTATTGCTGAGTCGACAGCGGGCGCGACGGGACCAATGGCTTCGACGATGACGGGCTGTTCGCCGCGGGGCTCAAGGTCAGATCGGATACCGCGGTGGCGGGATTGTTTTTAGAAGTCATTGTGCGCCATATGCCTGGACTGGTTGGCTCGCGGGCCAGTTGCCTGCGAACCTCACGGAATAAGATCTCGCGTCTTTTTTTGCGCGAATTGAGCCCGAGCGTCAGGGACTTGGCCTGACTGTCGCTTGGGGGAATCCTTTCCTGATCGTTGATGAATCGGCCATTATTCGGCGATCTTTAATCAAAAGGAGGCTAAATGATGTCAACGCTACCTTCGTTGGGGTTCGCCGGAATCGGTCTGATGGGCCTGCCAATGTGCCGGCGTCTGCTGGCAGCGGGTTATCCGCTGGCGGTGTGGAACCGTAACCCGGCCAAGTGCGCGCCACTGGTCGAGGCCGGTGCCCGGCAGGTAGCGAGCCCCGCAGAACTGTGCGCACACGCCGACGTGGTGATGTTGTGTCTGGCCGATACGGCGGTGGTGCGCGAAGTCGTGTTTGGCCCGGCCGGTGTCGCCGAAGGGGCGAAAAAAAGCCAGTTGTTGGTAGATTTTTCCAGCCTTGAGCCGACGGCGACGCGTGAAATGGCGGCGCAGTTGCTGGAGAGAACCGGCATGGCCTGGCTGGATTCACCGGTATCCGGCGGCGTGGTCGGGGCCGAGGCGGGTAGCCTGGCAATCATGGTCGGTGGCGCGGCGGCGGATCTTCAGCGCGTACGCCCGGTGCTGCTCAATCTGGGGCAGCGCGTCACGCACATGGGCGGCGTCGGCGCGGGTCAGGTGACCAAGGCCTGCAATCAGATGATCGTCGCCTGCAATGCACTGGTGATTGCCGAAGTGGTGGCGTTGGCCGAGCAGGCCGGTGTCGATGCCAGCCTGATCGCGGAGGCGTTGGCCGGTGGTTTTGCCGACTCCAAACCGTTACAGATCCTCGCTCCGCAAATGGCCGAAAGCCGTTTCGAACCGATCAAATGGCACGTGCGCACGCTGCTCAAGGATCTCGATACGGCGGTGAAGTTCTCTCGCGAACAAGGCTCGGCCACGCCGATCAGCGGATTGGCCGCACAACTGATGCGCCTGCATGGGGCGCAAGGCTTTTTGGCGCAGGATCCAGCGACACTGGTGCAAATGTACCGCGCGCCAGAATCAACGGATTGATCGTGTATGAGTGTTTGCGCTGATTGATTTCTTCCAGCACCGGGCGCAGCTCGTCCAGCGGCACCGGGCGGCTGAGCAGGTAGCCCTGAATGAAATCGCAGCCCGAACGCTCGAGGAACTCGTATTGCTCCAGGCTTTCCACGCCTTCGGTGACCACTTGCAAATGCAGGGTGTGCGCCATGACGATGATCGCCTGGACGATCTCCATGTCGGCCGTGGCTTTGGGAATGTCGAGGATGAACGAGCGGTCGATTTTCAGGGTGTTGAGCGGCAGTCGCTTGAGGTAGGCCAGCGACGAGTAGCCGGTGCCGAAGTCATCGATCGACAGCGACACACCGAGGGCGCGGATCTGGCGCAACAGCACCAGGGTGTTGGCGATGTTGCCCATCAGCGCATTCTCGGTGACTTCCAGCTCCAGCCGTTCCGGCGCCACCCCAGCGGTGCGCAGCGCACTTTCGATTTCGTCCGCCAGTTCTTCCCGGGCGAGGTTCAGCGGTGAACAGTTCCAGGCGATTTTCAGTTCTTCGCAGCCATGGCGCGACAGTTCACCCAGATCCTTGCAGGCGCGGCGCAGGACCCAATTGTCCAGTTCGGCGATCAGGCCATTGTTTTCGGCGATGCTGATAAAGCGGTCCGGGGTCAGCAGGCCGTGGACCGGATGCTGCCAGCGGATCAACGCTTCGAGCTTGGTGACCCGGCCGGTTTTCAGTTCGAAGATCGGTTGGTAATACAGCATCAGGCCGTTTTCTTCGCGCAGGGCGTGGCGCAGTTCTTCCTCCAGTTGCAGCTCGAAGCTGGCGCGGGTCTTGAGGTTGGAGCTGAAAAAGTGCAAGCCGTTGCGTCCCGCGCCTTTGGACTGATACAACGCCAGATCTGCGTGCTTGAGCAACTCCTCGCAGGTGGTCCCGTCTTCTGGATAGAGGCTGATGCCGATGCTGGTGGTCATCACCATCCGGCGTCCGGCGAGTTCTATCGGCTCTTTCATTTTCTGCATGATCCGTTGCGCCATGCCGCGCGCCTCTTCACGGTCATTCAGACCGATCAGGATGCAAAACTCATCCCCCCCGAAACGCGCGACCACGTCTTCATGGCTGCGCACCGAGCCTTTGATGTGATTGGCGATGACCTTGAGCAAGGCGTCGCCGGCGTCATGGCCGAGGCTGTCGTTGATCCGTTTGAAGTGGTCGATGTCGAGAAACATCACCGCGAGCATGCCGCCTTCGGTGGCTTTCTGGCTGAGCTTCTCGGCGAAGATCTGGTTGAAGCCACGACGGTTGATCAGGTTGGTCAGGGCGTCGTAGTTGGCCACTTGTTGCAGCGACATGCGCGCCTGATCGAGTTGGCTGAGCAGCGCGTTCACTCGGCGCAGGTCGTGCTCCTTGTTCTGCAACTTCTTGTCGGCCAGTGCTGCGCTGATCGCGCTACCGAGGATCAACAGAATGATCAGCGCCACCGTCAGGCCCAGTTGCAGGTGACTGTTTTCCGCCGAAAGGCTTGGCACACTGCCCTCGGGCAACACCAGACGTAACGCCGCCATCCCGGTGAAGTGCATGCTGAAAATGCCCGCACCGAGGATCAGTGCCGCGGCGTACTTGAGCATCTGATGAGCGATGCCGCTGCCTTCACGCAAGTAACCCGCGACCCACAAGGCCGCGAAACTGGCGACGATGGCAATCACGATCGACAGGCCGAACAACAAGGGCTGGTAATAAGCCGTGGCGACCGAGTGCATCGCCGCCATGCCGACGTAGTGCATACCGGCAATGCCCAAGCCGATGACGATGGCGGTTTTCAGGTAATGCATCAGGCTGGGTTGCGCCTCGCTCAGCGTGTGCATGGCCAGCCACGAAGCGAGCAGGGCAATCAGCAGGGAAAACAGGGTGATCGGCAAGTCGTACTGAATGTCGATCGGCGCCTGAAAGGCGAGCATGCCGATGAAGTGCATGGCCCAGATGCCGCCGGCCAGGCAGGTCGCGCCGATCCAGCGCCACAGTCGTTGTGAGCCGGGGTCTTCAGCGTGGCCGACGCGTTCGGCCATGTCGAGGGTAGCGAAACTCGCAGCGCAGGCGACCAGATAGGCCACCAGCACCAGTAAAGGGTTGTGTGTGCAATCGAGAATGACCTGCCCGCTCTCCGGCAGCTCGGTAACAAACTGCAAACCAAGCCACTCCATAGCATGCCCCATCTCTGAAGTCGTCCTTACTGCGTCGTCAACGCAGGCGAATGTCTGGAGTATAGAGGCGGTTTTCGCGATGCAAGCCGTGGTAGCACATTGATGCCAATGATTTCGGCATTAGCCTCATAGCCATTGGCGCTAAGGGTCAGGCGCTCTTGTCGAAAGGGATCTCGGCCCAGTCGGGTTGCAGGGGTGGCAGGCCGAAGCGCGCGCGGGCCTTGTCGCAGTCGACGTTCTGTTCGCCGTTTTCCCACGACGATTCGAATTCACGGCAGGGGCTGGCGCGCTGCTCATAAATCGAGCACTGCACGTTGCTGCCCACCTCACCGACCAATGCCGTGCAGCGCGGCGATTTGCAGTCGGTGCCGTTCATCGCCACCCGACTCGGGCTGATTTGCGTCACCAGTTCATCGGGCACCGTACCGCCGGAGGATGAGCACTCACCCCAGAAAAAAGACACGCGAAAATGGGAACAGCAGGCACCGCAATTCAGACACGGACTGACTTCGGACATGGGGGCGGGTATCAAAGGGATTGATCGGGAGATCCGGACGGATCCGGCGGCCATTCTAGGCTTCGCCACGAACTTGGGAAGGGGGGCGCGAAACTATTTTTTTGTGGCAAGGTTTTGCCGCGAAAGCCCCGGTTTTCGGGGGACTTCAGCGTTATCAAGGGCTTACGTTTCGTTACAGGGCCATGGCCCGATATCAGGCAGACGAATGATCACAGACAGCCTCTGTCGGCCTGACTAGATTGCAGGTTCCGGGCTCGGATGCGTCGGCAGTGAAGCCCTAATAACAATAAAGAGACGGACCCATGCAGAACTCGACCCAAGCGGCGAATGCCTGGCGCATTCTGTTCCTGCTGTTCCTCGCCAACCTGTTCAATTTCTTCGACCGCACCATCCCGGCGATCATCATCGAACCGATTCGCATGGAATGGCACCTCAGCGACTTTCAGCTGGGGATCGTCGGCACCGCGTTCACCATTGTTTATGCGATTGCCGGCCTGCCGCTCGGGCGCATGGCCGACACTGGCTCACGCAGCAAACTGATGGGCTGGGGCCTGGCGACGTGGAGTGCGCTGACCGCGGTCAACGGTCTGGTCGGCAGTTTCTGGAGCTTTTTGCTCGTGCGCATGGGCATCGGTATTGGCGAGGCCAGTTACGCACCGGCCGCCAATTCGTTGATCGGCGATCTGTTTCCGGCCCACCGTCGGGCGCGTGCGATGGGTATTTTCATGCTTGGTCTGCCGTTGGGGCTGCTGCTGGCGTTCTTCACCATCGGCTGGATGGTCAAGGCATTCGACAGCTGGCGCGCGCCGTTCTTCATCGCCGCCGTACCGGGGCTGCTCCTCGCGATCTTCATGTTTTTCATCAAGGAGCCAAAACGCGGCGCAGCGGAAACCGTGCAGGTCTCGCAAGAGAAAGTCGACAAACCGATCCGCCGGATCCTCGCCGTGCCGACCTTCTTGTGGCTGGTGATGGCCGGGCTGTGCTTTAACTTCGCCACCTATGCCTGCAACTCGTTTCTGGTGCCGATGCTGCAACGCTATTTCCTCATGCCGTTGCAGGAAGCGGCGGTGGCGACCGGGTTGATCGTCGGCGTGACCGGGCTGATCGGCCTGACCCTCGGTGGCTGGATCGCTGACAAGATTCACCAGCGCGTGGCCAACGGGCGACTGCTGTTTGCGGCGTTCAGTCTGATTATTTCGACGCTGTGCACGGCTTGGGCGTTGCATGCCGGACGCATCGAGATTGGTGTGTTTGTGGCGCTGTTCAGCGTCGGTTGGCTGTTTGCCTATAACTTCTATACCTGCGTGTACACGGCGATTCAGGACGTGGTCGAACCGCGCCTGCGGGCGACAGCGATGGCGTTGTTCTTTGCCGGGTTGTATCTGCTGGGCGGTGGATTGGGGCCGGTGGTGGTTGGCGGGCTGTCGGATCACTTTGCCAAATCGGCGATGATTTCAGCGGGGGCGGAGCAGATGACCGAAGCGTTTAAAGCTGTCGGCCTGCATGATGCGATGTACCTGATCCCGGTGGCGCTGTTCCTGACCATGGTGTTTCTGTTTCTGGCGGCGCGGTGTTTTGTCCGGGATGCGCAGCGGATGAAGGAGGGGTTGGTTGCTGTTGTTGAGCCAGAGGGTGCGGCGGCGACTGCATGATTGCAATCGCTGGCAAGCCAGCTCCCACAGGGATTGTGTTCATGCTGGAGATCCAATGTGGGAGCTGGCTTGCCAGCGATGAGGCCATCAGCATCAGCTAATAAATAACAGGCAAACAAAAAGGCCCGCATCACTGCCGGCCTTCTTGTTTTCAGCGCTGGAGCAGGGCGGTTTAGCCCGCTACCAATACCCGAATCGCTTCCAGTCGCAAAGCAGCCTTGTCCAGCATCGCCAGACCTTGCTCACGCTGTTCACGCAACGCCACCAGTTCGCTGTCACGCACGGTCGGGTTGACCGCTTGCAACGCGGTCAGGCGCGCCAGTTCTTCGTCGGTGTCGGCCGCCAGACGGCGACGGGCCTCGGCCACGCGCTCGGCGTGACGCGGGGTGATCTTGTCTTCACCGGCGTTGATCCGTGGCGTCAGTTGATCGCGCTGGGCCTGAATGAACTTGTTGGCGCTGGCACGCGGGACGCTTTCCAGTTGATCGTTGAGGGTTTCGAACGAGACGCGGGCCGACAGATCGTTGCCGTTGGCATCGAGCAGGCAGCGCAGCGCGGCCGGCGGCAGGTAACGGCCCAGTTGCAGCGAGCGCGGGGCAACCACTTCGCTGACATAGAGCAGTTCCAGCAGCACGGTGCCCGGTTTCAGCGCCTTGTTCTTGATCAGCGCGACGGCGGTGTTACCCATCGAGCCGGACAGCACCAGATCCATGCCGCCCTGCACCAGCGGGTGTTCCCAGGTGATGAACTGCCTGTCTGCGCGCGACAGCGCCTGGTTGCGGTCGTCAGTGATGGTCACGCCTTCGTCGTCGCCCAGCGGGAAACTGGCGTCGAGCATCTTCTCGCTCGGCTTGAGGATCAGGGCGTTTTCCGAATGGTCTTCGCTGTCGATGCCGAACGCGTCGAACAGGGTTTCCATGTAGATCGGCAGGGCGAACTGATCGTCTTGCTCAAGGATGTCCTCGACCAACTGATCGCCTTCACCCGAACCGCCGGAGTTGAGCTCCAGCAGACGGTCGCGACCGGTATGCAGCTCTTCTTCAAGACGCTCGCGCTCGGTGCGCGCCTCGTCGATCAGCGCTTGCCACTCGCCGTCGTCGGCTTCTTCGAGCAGCGGCAGCAGGCGTGGGCCGAACTGGTGCTGCAAGGCGTTGCCGGTCGGGCAGGTGTTGAGGAACGCGTTGAGCGCTTCGTGGTACCACTGGAACAGGCGCTCTTGCGGGCTGGTTTCCAGATACGGCACGTGCAGTTCGATGATGTGTTTCTGGCCGATCCGGTCGAGACGCCCGATACGCTGCTCGAGCAGGTCCGGGTGCGACGGCAGATCGAACAGCACCAGGTGATGAGCAAACTGGAAGTTGCGACCTTCACTGCCGATTTCCGAGCAGATCAGCACTTGCGCGCCAAATTCTTCGTCGGCGAAGTAGGCGGCGGCGCGGTCACGCTCAAGGATGTTCATGCCTTCGTGGAACACTGTGGCCGGGATGCCGGAGCGCACGCGCAGGGCGTCTTCCAGGTCCATCGCAGTTTCGGCGTGGGCGCAGATCACCAGCACTTTGGTGCGCTTGAGCATTTTCAGCTGATCGATCAGCCACTCGACACGCGGGTCGAATTTCCACCAGCGCTCTTCTTCGCTGGCGTCCGGCTGGGCCTGGAAGCTGACTTCCGGGTACAGCTCGGCGTGTTCGCCCAGCGGCAGTTCCAGATATTCGTCAGGGCACGGCAGCGGATACGGGTGCAGTTTGCGTTCCGGGAAGCCCTGCACGGCGGCGCGGGTGTTACGGAACAGCACGCGGCCGGTGCCGTGGCGGTCAAGCAGTTCACGCACGAGACGGGCGCTGGCTTCGGTGTCGCCATCGTTGACGGCGGTCAACAAGGCTTCGCCTTCGTTGCCGAGGAAACCGTGGATGGTCTTGTGCGCTTCAGGCGACAGGCGACCCTTGTCCAGCAGCTCCTGAACGGCTTCGGCCACCGGGCGATAATTTTCGCTCTCGGCGCGGAAGGCGGCCAGGTCATGGAAACGGTTTGGATCGAGCAGGCGCAGACGGGCGAAGTGGCTGTCCTGACCGAGTTGTTCCGGCGTGGCGGTGAGCAGCAGCACGCCCGGAATGGTTTCAGCCAGTTGCTCGACCAGGGTGTATTCCGGGCTGGCCTTGTCTTCGTGCCAGACCAGGTGGTGGGCTTCGTCGACTACCAGCAGATCCCAACCGGCGGCGAACAGTGCGTCCTGCGCCTTTTCGTCGTCGACCAGCCATTCCAGCGCCACCAGCGCCAGTTGGGTGTCTTCGAACGGGTTGCTGGCATCGCTTTCGATGAAGCGCTCTTCATCAAACAGCGCGACCTGCAGGTTGAAGCGGCGGCGCATCTCTACCAGCCACTGATGCTGAAGGTTTTCCGGCACGAGGATCAGTACGCGATTGGCGCGACCGGAGAGCAGTTGGCGATGGATCACCAGACCGGCTTCGATGGTTTTACCCAGACCCACTTCGTCCGCCAGCAATACGCGCGGCGCAATACGGTCAGCGACTTCACGGGCAATGTGCAACTGGTGCGCGATCGGTTGCGCACGCACGCCGCCCAGGCCCCAGAGCGAAGATTGCAACTGGCGGCTGGTGTGTTCGAGGGTGTTGTAGCGCAGCGAGAACCACGCCAACGGGTCGATCTGCCCGGCGAACAGACGGTCGCTGGCCAGACGGAACTGAATGAAGTTCGACAGCTGGGTTTCCGGCAGGGTAACGGCTTCGTTCTGCGCGTTGAGGCCGTGATAGACCATCAGACCGTCGACATCGTCTACTTGCTGGACGGTCATCTTCCAGCCTTCGAAGTGGGTAATGCTGTCACCCGGCGAGAATCGCACGCGAGTGAGGGGCGCATTCCGTAGCGCGTACTGGCGGGTTTCGCCAGTGGCCGGGTAAAGCACGGTCAACAAGCGGCCGTCCTGTGCCAGAACGGTGCCTAAACCAAGCTCTGCTTCGCTGTCACTGATCCAGCGTTGCCCCGGTTGATACTGCTGCGCCATGCTGCCTGACTCCCACCTTGAAAAAGCGGGCTATCTTAACGGAATGCAGGCTTCAGGGCCAAAGGATTAGGCGCAGCGGCAAGCATTTAGCTACAAGCTGCAAGTGCAGACAAAAGCAGTCATCCGTCAGTTTTCGAGCGATTTGCGGCACCCGTGAGTGCCAACCCGGTCACAAGTTTGCGACCAGTGGCTCAAGCCACCATCACCCAAGCCGATAGCCTGCTGACAGGAGACCCTTTATATGTTGCCACCGATGCTCCCCTTGAGCGCTGTGCCGATCACTTCCCAGCAGGATCCGATCCGCCAGCGGCCGGACATTCCTCCGGTGGTGCCGGTGCAGGAAAGCTCCAACGAAAGCACGATCGATCTGCAAAAACGCGATCCTGAAGAGGACAGACTGATGGCGCGCGAGGAACAGCGCCGTCAGCCGGAACGTGATCGTCGCCGGCGCGAAGCCGATGAAGATCCCGAAGAGCACCTCGCCGTGCCGGGTCATGAACTGAATGCCGACAACACCGTGCCGGTGGTGCCGCTGATGGAAGATCAGCCGCGTCAGGGCCTGTGGGTCGACATCGAAATCTGAGGCTGAGCGGCCAGTTCAGCCAGATTTGCCAGCAACACTTCGATTTCCTCTTCTGTATTCAGATAACTCACCGCCACCCGAGCGATGCTGTCCAGCCCGCGCGCCTGCATGTCCAGCGGTGTGTAGGCGACGCCATTGGCGCCGATGTTGATGCGGCGTGCGGCCAGTGCCTGTTTGAGCGCAACACAGTCCCAACCCTGGAGCGTGAAGGCGATCAGCCCGGATTGCTGCTGCGCCGCGCCGAGATTGCGCAGGGTCAGGCCGGGAATCGTCTGCATGCGCTCACGCAGGAGGCGGCTGGATTGTTCGATGCGCCGTCGAATCGAAATCGCACCGATTCGATTATGTTCCTCCAGTGCATTGGCCAATCCGGCCAACAGGGCCAACGACACTTCACTGGTCTCGAAACGCCGGGCGTCATTGCGCAAGGTGAAGCGCTGGCCGTCCCACGGCGCCGACAGCACATCGCGTTGTACCGGCAACAAACGTTGCAGAAACTGCGAGCGGACATACAGCAGCGCAGTGCCGCGCGGGCCGCGCAGAAACTTGCGTCCGGCGCCCTTGAGCACATCGCATTGCAGGGCCTGAACATCACAGGGCAACTGCCCCAATGCCTGGCCGGCGTCGATGAAATAGGGGATGCCGTGGCGATGGGCGACCGCCCCGATCTGCGCCGCCGGGTTGATCAGGCCGCCGTTGGCGGGCAGCCAGGTCAGGGCGATCAGGCGCACATGGCGATCGATCATCTGCGCCAGTGCCTGTGGGTCGACGGCTCCCTTGGCGTCGCAGGGAATTACCTCCAGTCGCGCGCCGGCCTTCACCGCTTCAGCCATGCAGGCCAGATTGCCGGCCCATTCGTGACGGCCCACCAGAATCCGCTCGCCCGGTTGCCACGGTTCCAGCGCGTTGAACGCCTGACTCCAGGCGGCCGAGCCGCTGCTGGCAAACGCGATGTCTTCGGGTTGGGCATTGAGCAGGACAGCGGCGGCGTTTCTGGCCCTTTCCAGCACCTGACCGTCGGCCACTTCCATGGGCCCGCCGAGCGCTTCTCGTTGCAACTGTGCGATCACGGCGTCTAGGGTCGCTTGGCTCGGCAGTGAGGCACCGGCGTGGTTGAAATGGATGACGTTATTGCAACCTGGGGTTCTTGATCGCAGAAACGCGATGTCCTCAGCATTCACGGCTGGAGCTCGAAAATCGCATCGATTTCCACCGCCACGCCACTGGGCAGGCTGGCAACACCGACCGCGGTGCGCACATGGCGACCCTTTTCGCCAAGGGCATTGACCAGCAGATTCGATGCGCCATTGGCGACCGCGCCCTGACGCTGGAAGTCAGGCGTAGCAGCAACAAACACACCGAGACGAATGATGCGCACCAGTTTGCCCAGATCGTCCCCCAAGGCAGCGCCGAGCTGTGCAAGCAGGCCCAAAGCAGCGAGTTCGGCGGCGTTGACCCCTTCCTCTTCGGAGATTGCTTCGCCGAGTCGGCCGATGAAGGCGGGTTTGCCGTCCAGCAGCGGAATCTGCCCAGAGATAAATAGCTGGTTTTGGCTGACGACGTGATTGACGTAATTGGCGATGGGCTGGCTCGGTGCGGGCAATTGCAGGCCGAGTTGCTGGACGCGTTGGTTGAGAGAGTCGGTCATGGCAAGTCCTCCGGAGTGAGGGCTTCAGCATGTTGCCCCGTGGCAGGGCGGACAAACGGATAGATTTAATCCGACGTATCCAAATAACTCATGCGTCGGCAATCGCTTCCAGCCACTGGCAGAAACTCTGTACAGCCAGGCTTGGCGGACGTTCGGGAGTGACCAGCCAGTATCCGATTTCACTGTGCATCGGCGGCGTGTCGAAGGCAGGCACCAGTGCACCTTCCTTGAGTCGACGCTCGATCAGGCGCTGGCGCCCCATGGCAATGCCTTGGCCGGCGACGGCGGCTTCGACCACGATGTTGTAGTCGTGCAGCATGACGCTGGGCACATGAGCCAGATCGATGCCGCTGTGTTGCTGCCAGTCGATCCATTCAAACGGCTGGTGCGACTTGGCCATCAGCAGCGGTCCATTGTTGACACCTTTCGCCTTGGCGGCGGGGCTGCACACCGGGGTCAGGGTTTCGCTCATGAAGCGCCGGGCGCGGACTTTCTGCCAGCCGCCCTTGCCATAGCGGATAGCCAGATCGACTTCACCACCGCCGACATCGGCCAATTGCACGGCGGGCAGCAGTTCGACATGGATGTGCGGATGTTTTGCGTTGAAATCCGCCAGTCGCGGGGCCAGCCATAACGTGGCGAAGGAGGCGAGCAGGCCGATGCGCAAGGTGGCCGGTTGTTCGCCGCGCAATTGTCGGGTGGCTTGGGCGATAGCGGCGAGGGCGGGTTCGATCTGTCGGTAATACGCCGCGCCGGCGGGCGTCAGGTCGATGGCCCGTGTGCGCCGGACAAACAGCCGCAGGTTGAGGCATTCTTCAAGCTTTTGCACTTGGTGGCTGATCGCACTTTGCGTGACTGACAACTCATCGGCAGCCTTGATGAAACTCAAGTGGCGCGCCACGGCCTCAAAGGCGCGCAGGGCCATCAGTGGTGGCAGATCCTGGTGCAAGGGCACGGCAAACATCCTTTGGGGCTTGGTTCCAGGCGCCGATTGTGCGTGGAAATCCGGCCGCGGGTACATCAATTGTTGAAGGTGCGTTATGCCGATGGCTGTTCAGCGCTCGCGTCAGGCTGCATTATTGGCGCAGTCCTGCCTTTGACGCGGCAGTTGTGATTATTTCAAGCGATGCCTGTTGCCATGAGCCAAGACGACACACTGATTGACCTCAATGCCGAACGTGCCAAGCGCGTACACGACATCAAAGAGAAGCGCCTGAATGAAGTGCGCAATGCCTTCGAGCAGGCGATGCCGTTGGGAAAAGCCAAGAAAAAGTCGAAAAACAAACCGAAAAAGCGTTGATCTCCCCCTGCATCCGTTGATGCAGGTCAGTTATTTTTCCGCCTTTATCTCTCTTCGTTGCTGGTATTGATCCCGGTCAATTTGTGCGCCTGTGTGTTTGGTAACTTAGTTCCATCGCAGCAGAGCAGGGGCCAGGAGGCCAGTCATGTTTTTCGATAACGTGGTGTTTGCCGGGGTGCTGACTGTTGGCCTCATGGTTCTGTTTTTTGCAGGGTTTGGATTTTTTATCTGGAAGGATGCGAACAAGCGCAAGAAGCCTTGATTTCCTTTCAGGTTTGATGAGCACGCAAGGCATTTTGGGCGACTTCGGTTGCCCTTTTTTTTTGCCTTGGCGGCCTGTGGGCCGACCATGCTTGGGGTGGGTTTTTGGGAATATCCGTTGCTGCGGGTGTTGCTGATTAGGGTTCCGCCCTTACGGCGGGTCACTTTTTCCAGACGCCGAAAAAGTAACCAAAAAGGCTTTACCCTGACGTACGGCCCTCGCTGTGGCTCGGGTTCCTTCGCTGCGGGATCGATCCGGGGGTCATCGCCTCCGGTTTGCTGCGCTGCACCTCCTCTCGATGTGTTTGGCTTCGCCAAACGGTCGCTGCGCTCCCACCCCGGATCAATCCCTCCGCTCAGCCTGCCGACGGGCCTTTTAGATCAAGAGCGGTACTCGAGCTAACGCTCATTGTGTTGAGTGGGGCGGCATGCGCCGCGTGCGGGGGTGTACTCATTTTCTTGTGGGAGCTGGCTTGCCTGCGATGGCGGCCTGATAGCCGACCTGTTTATGTCGGTTGTACTCCACCTCTGTGGGAGCTTGCTTGCCAGTGATGGCGGCCTGATAGCCGACCTGTTTATGTCGGTTGTACTCCACCCCTGTGGGAGCTTGCTTGCCAGTGATGGCGGCCTGACAGCCGACCTGTTTATGTCGGTTGTACTCCACCCCTGTGGGAGCTTGCTTGCCAGTGATGGCGGCCTGACAGCCGACCTGTTTCTGTCGGTTGTACTCCACCCCTGTGGGAGCTGGCTTGCCAGCGATGGCGACCTGACAGTCGACAAAGCTCTGGCGGGTGTACTCATGCCTTGTAGGCACTGCCTCGGCTGCAATCTTTTGATTGGCTTTGGCTTTGGCTTTGGCTTTGGCTTTGGCTTTGGCTTTGGCTTTGGCTTTGGCTTTGGCTTTGGCTTTGGCTTTTGATCTTGATCTTGATCTTCAGGCCCATCGGCAGGCCGAGCGGAGGTGTTCATCCGGGGTAGGCGCGCAGCGCCGTGCGGCGAAGCCGCATTCATCGAGAGGAGGTGCAGCGAAGCAAACCGGAGGCGATGCCCCCGGATGGACACCGTAGCGAGGGAACACTGAGCCACAGCGAAGTGCCGTACGTCAGGGTAAAGCCTTTTTGGTTACTTTTTCGGCGTCTGGAAAAAGTGACCCGCCGTAAGGGCGGAACCCTAAGCAGCCGTTACCGCAGCAACGGATATGCCCCCAATCCCTCAACCCCCACCCCCCCAAACACAAAAAAAGGCGCGATCCCTTCGAATCGCGCCTTTCTCATGTGCCGCTATCTATCAGCTACCCAAAGCCTTAGACGCCAGCCAGAACAACCCGGCCGACAGCGCAACAGTCGCCGGCAGGGTCAACACCCACGCCAACAAAATGGTGCGAACCGTACCACCCTGCAGGCCGCTCTTGTTGGCGACCATGGTCCCGGCCACGCCTGAAGACAGAACGTGAGTGGTCGACACCGGCAGGCTAAAGATGTTGGCCATACCGATCAAACTGGCAGTGGTGATCTGCGCCGACATGCCCTGAGAATAGGTCATGCCTTGCTTGCCGATCTTCTCACCGATGGTCAGTACCACGCGTTTCCAGCCAACCATGGTGCCCAGGCCCAGGGCCAGTGCGACCGCCAGAATCACCCAGAACGGAGCGTATTCGGTGGTGGTGGTCAGATCTTTGCGCAGTTTGTCCAGGTCAGCCTTTTCACGGGCTTCCAGGCCTGGCAGCTTGCCAACTTTCTTCGCCGTGTCGTCCAGGCACAGCAGGTAGCGACGAACTTCTACGCGGCTTTCCGACGACAGCGAATGGTAGTCCGCTACACCTTTGAGGGTGTGGAGCAGGGCGCTGATGGTCGGTTCGGTCTGCTGCGGGTTGCAGCGGAATTTCTCCGGCAGGTCGCCTTCTACACTTTTACCCAGGGCCAGGAACTCGCCGAGGGAATCAGAGTTGCGCTGGTAGAACTGGCTCAGGTGCAGGGTCGCATCGCGGGTGCGTTCGATCTGGTAAGTCGTGCTGTTCAGGTCAAGTACGAACTGCGCAGGAACGATACCGATCAACACCAGCATGATCAGGCCGATGCCTTTCTGGCCATCGTTGGAGCCGTGCACGAAGCTCACGGCCATGGCCGAGATCACCAGGACCAGACGGTTCCAGAACGGCGGGTGCTTCTTGTCGTCGATCTTGCGGCGCTGTTCCGGTGTCTTGTGCATCTTCGACAGCGGGCGCCACCATTTCAGGCCGATCAGCACCAGTGCCGCGATCAGGAAGCCAGCCATCGGCGAGAACACCAGCGAAGCGCCGATGTCGATCGCTTTCTGCCAGTTCACGCCGTCGGCCAACGGGATATCGTTGATCAGGGCATTGGCCAGGCCGACACCGAGGATCGAACCGATCAAGGTGTGGGAACTCGACGCCGGGATACCGAAGTACCAGGTGCCCAGGTTCCAGGTGATTGCCGCGGCAAGCAACGAGAACACCATCGCCAGGCCATGGCCGGTGTTCACATTGATCAGCAGTTCAACCGGCAGCAAGTGGACAATGGCATACGCCACGCCAACCCCGCCCAGCAGCACGCCGAGGAAATTGAACACACCGGAAAAGAACACCGCCAGGTGAGGCGGCATGGCTTTGGTGTAGATAACAGTGGCTACCGCGTTAGCGGTGTCATGAAATCCATTGATGAACTCGAAGGCGAGGACAAACGTCAGGGCGAGCAAGAGGCTCACAAGCACCCAAGCATCCAGTCCGCTGAATAAATCGATCATGAAGGTTTTCTGACCCGGTCGTAAGGGGGCGCGATTATGCCAGAAAAGTCTCGAAATCGATGCCCTACCTGCTCATCGGTAACATTCTTCTTCGATTTAATTTGTTGCAGCGCATTAAAACCAAGCGTCGCGCAGGGTTTTTCAAGTCATTGAATTACTTGGAAAAAGTCCTTCTAGCCCGTGAGTTTCGCAGGCACGTAAAGGGTTCAAACGCTTGTCTGAAATATCTGTGAAACCTGTCTGAATCGTCCCTGCAGCCTGCCGGCTGGGGAGATAGCCGCTGCCCGCGGGTAGCGGGCGCGCAAGGCTTCGTCGTTACACCGCGCTTGTAGCCGGTGCTGGCGCAAACCTTCAAAGAAGCAAAAACCGTGACTTATGGCTCTTCGGTTTTGAGTTCTTCTTCCATCTTTTTCAGTTCTTGCTGGAAAACCTGATCCTGAACAGTTGGTCGTTTCCGCCATGCCTTGCGTTCCGGTTCGGGTTGAGCGGCGTAGGTGGTGACTTCCCCGCCGTAAACATCCTTGTAACGTTGTTCCTGGCGCTCAAGTTCCGCGCGCAGTTCGTCTTTCGTCACAGTGCTACCTGTTTGAGTTGAGTTAAATGTCTGGCGAATCGCACGGCAACAAATCGATTGAGCGAACCCGCCGAGGCTCAATGCCAGAATGGACATTGGTGGTGTCGGCAGAACGTTCAAGACTTCCATGTTGCAGGCGGCTACGTCACCAGATTAAAACTGACGCAGCATCAGTTTCCAGTAATCAGCAAGCGTGCTGGCGGTGCATGAGTATGAGCGTCAGGCGCTGGCCGGGCTGACCGCGATGGACATCGCGGCAGCGGGTGGCGTCGTTATCAAGGAAAAAACGACAGACCACTGACTTGCATTATAGCGGTCGATTTGGAATTGACTATCTCTGCCAAGTTAAAAACGGTTCCGGATGTGTGATTGTTTTGTGACTCACAACTTTTAACAGAAGTTGTCGGTGGGGTGTTGCCTTGTTTGTCAGGTGATCAGTTTCTGGCGCCATTTAGTCGAACAACTATGCGCAGAGCCAATGATGCACCGAAGTTCAATCCTCACTAATAAGGCGCCCGAGCGGCCAGCCGGGAGCCATTGCGATAATCGGTCGGCGGTTCGATAATCGCCCAATCTTGGCGTCTCCACTCTTGTGCATCTTCCCGGGAGTCGCTTGTATAGCCATTGATCCGTGCCGGAACCAAGGACAAGAAATGAACGATCAAATGCGCAACTCCTTCACCTCAGTGGCGCCGCCGATTGTTGCCTCGCCGGCCAAACGGATCCAGGCGCTGACCGGTGATCCGGACTTCATGACCTCACTAGCCCGTGGTCTGGCGGTGGTGCAGGCCTTTCAGGAGCGAAAGCGTCATCTGACCATCGCCCAGATCAGCCACCGTACGGAAATTCCCCGGGCCGCCGTGCGCCGTTGCCTGCACACGTTGATCAAGCTCGGCTACGCCACGACTGACGGTCGTACCTACTCGTTGCTGCCGAAAGTGCTGACCCTCGGCCACGCCTATTTATCCTCGACACCGTTGGCCGTCTCCGCGCAGCCCTACCTCGACCGCATGAGCGAGCAACTGCACGAAGCCTGCAACATGGCCACGCTGGAAGGTGACGACATTCTGTATATCGCCCGTTCGGCAACCACCCAGCGACTGATTTCCGTGGATCTTTCGGTGGGCGGGCGCTTGCCGGCCTATTGCACGTCGATGGGGCGGATTCTGCTGGCAGCTTTGGACGACACGTCGCTGGGGGAATACCTCGACCACGCTGAACTGGTTGCCAAGACCAGCCGCACCCTGCACACGCCCGAGGCGTTGCTCGAATGCCTGCAAGAAGTGCGGCAACAAGGCTGGTGCATCGTCGATCAGGAACTGGAGCAAGGCCTGCGCTCGATTGCCGTGCCGGTCTACGATGCTTCCGGGCAAGTGGTTGCAGCACTGAACGTCAGTACTCACGCCGGTCGCGTCAGTCGTACCGAGCTGGAACAACGCTTCCTGCCGGGCCTGCTCAGCGCCAGCCGCGACCTTAGTGCGCAATTGTTCGCCTGATGAAGCTGTTCGATAAACGCACAGTGTTGCGTTTATCGAATTGACGCTAAAACCCTCGGATCATTAATGTCGCGGCAGCGTCATCCGGCGCTGATCTGTATGAGCCCGCCGGATTGTCGACTCCCATAATAATGACAAGAGGCAACTCACCATGCGCATGCTCCCCGACTGTCTCCGCCCCATCCCCTGTTGCCGGGTTCAGCGCAACGCCTGATCCAGACCTTCTATTCTTGTGACCGTGCCGCTCTTTGGCCGGCCGCCGTTCGACTGCGTTTTTTTGCGTGGAATAAAAATAATGAACCAGCCTCAGTCCGCTGTGGGTAACTGCCTCGACGTGCAGACCTTCATCAATGCCCAACCAATCTCGCGCTATCAGTGGCGGGTGGTGATCCTGTGTTTCCTGATTGTTTTCCTGGATGGCCTCGACACCGCCGCGATGGGTTTCATTGCCCCGGCGCTGTCGCAGGACTGGGGCATCGACCGCGCCAGCCTCGGCCCGGTGATGAGTGCCGCGCTGATCGGCATGGTCTTCGGCGCGCTCGGTTCCGGGCCCTTGGCTGACCGTTTCGGGCGCAAAGTCGTATTGGTGGGGGCGGTGGTGCTGTTCGGTGCTTTCAGTCTGGCCTCGGCGTACAGCACCAATGTCGAGCAATTGCTGGTGCTGCGTTTCCTCACCGGCCTCGGTCTGGGCGCGGGGATGCCGAACGCGACGACACTGCTGTCGGAATACACCCCGGAGCGCAAGAAGTCGCTGCTGGTGACCAGCATGTTCTGTGGATTCAACCTCGGCATGGCCGGTGGTGGTTTTATTTCGGCAAAGCTGATTCCGGCGTTCGGCTGGCACAGTTTGTTGCTGATTGGTGGAATCCTGCCGCTGATCCTCGCCGTGGTGCTGCTGTTCTGGCTGCCGGAATCGGCGCGTTACCTGGTCGTGCGCAACCGCGGTACCGACAAAGTGCGCAAGACCCTCGCGCCGATTGACCCGGTCACCGTCGCTCAGGCTTCCAGCTTCAGCGTGCCGGAACAGAAAACCGTCAAGGCGCGCAACGTATTTGCGGTGATCTTCTCGGGCACCTACAGCACCGGCACCTTGTTGCTGTGGCTGACCTATTTCATGGGCCTGGTGATTGTTTATCTGCTGACCAGTTGGTTGCCGACGCTGATGCGTGACAGCGGCGCAAGCATGGAGCAGGCCGCGTTCATTGGCGCGTTGTTCCAGTTTGGCGGGGTATTGAGCGCGGTCGCTGTGGGATGGGCGATGGACCGCTTCAATCCGCACAAGGTGATTGGCATTTTCTACCTGCTGGCGGGGGTGTTTGCCTACGCGGTGGGGCAGAGTCTGGGCAATATCACGTTGCTGGCGACCTTGGTGCTGGTGGCGGGAATGTGTGTGAACGGTGCGCAATCGGCAATGCCGTCGCTGGCAGCACGGTTTTATCCGACTCAGGGGCGAGCGACCGGGGTGTCGTGGATGCTCGGGATTGGTCGGTTCGGCGCGATTCTCGGGGCGTGGATGGGCGCGACGTTGTTGGGCCTGGGCTGGAATTTCGAGCAGGTGTTGACGGCGTTGGTGATTCCGGCGGCGTTGGCCACTACGGCGGTGGTGATCAAGGGCATGGTCAGTCATGCGGATGCCACCTGATTTTCAGCGCATGATCGTTCCTACGCTCTGCGTGGGAACGCCTCAATAGACGCTCTGCGTCTGCTCTTGGACGCGGAGCGTCCTGGGCTGCGTTCCCACGCGGAGCGTGGGAACGATCATTGTTAGGTTGATAACAATCTGTTCGATAAACGAACACTCAGTCGATTATCGGATTGTTTGGCGAATTTCCCAGGCTTAATCTGCAGTGACTCCGGCGCTGAACCTCGCGCCTTTTTATCACTGGCGATTCATTACAAAAACGGGAGCCCGCTCCATGGCTGAGATCCTTTCGCTGCACGACGCGGTGAAGCAATTCGTCAACGACGGCGACACCGTCGCGCTCGAAGGCTTCACTCACCTGATCCCTACGGCGGCAGGTCATGAAATCATTCGTCAGGGCAAGAAAGATCTGACCCTGGTGCGGATGACGCCTGACCTGATCTACGACCAACTGATCGGAGCCGGTTGTGCTCGCAAGCTGATCTTCTCCTGGGGTGGCAATCCGGGTGTAGGTTCGTTGCACCGTCTGCGTGACGCGGTCGAGAAGCAATGGCCGCACCCGCTGGAAATCGAAGAACATTCCCACGCCGATCTGGCCAATGCCTACGTAGCTGGCGCTTCCGGCCTGCCGTTCGCGGTGCTGCGTGCCTACGCCGGCTCCGACCTGCCAAAGGTCAACCCGCTGATCAAAACCGTCACCTGTCCATTTACCGGTGAAGTGCTGGCGGCCGTGCCGTCGGTGCGTCCGGACGTGACCGTGATCCACGCGCAGAAAGCCGACCGCCAAGGCAACGTGCTGTTGTGGGGCATTCTCGGCGTGCAGAAAGAAGCGGCGCTGGCCGCCAAGCGCTGCATCGTCACCGTCGAGGAAATCGTCGACAACCTCAACGCGCCGATGAACGCCTGCGTACTGCCGACCTGGGCCTTGAGCGCGGTCTGCCATGTACCCGGCGGTGCGCATCCGTCCTACGCCCACGGTTACACCGAACGCGACAACCGTTTCTATCAGGCGTGGGACCCGATCGCCCGCGACCGTGAGACGTTTACCGCGTGGATCAACGAATACATCCATGGCTGCGCTGACTTCAGCGAGTTTCAGGCCAAGTTGGCCGCTGCTTCGGAGGCCAAATAATGACTTACTCCACCAATGAAATGATGACCGTCGCCGCAGCCCGTCGCCTGAAGAACGGTTCGGTGTGCTTCGTCGGCATCGGCCTGCCGTCGAAAGCTGCGAACCTGGCACGCCTGACGTCGTCGCCGGACGTAGTGCTGATCTACGAATCGGGCCCGATCGGCGCCAAGCCGAGCGTACTGCCGCTGTCCATCGGTGACGGCGAACTGGCGGAGACCGCCGACACTGTCGTCCCGACCGGTGAGATTTTTCGCTATTGGTTGCAGGGCGGGCGCATCGACGTCGGTTTTCTCGGCGCCGCGCAGGTCGACCGTTTCGGCAACATCAACACCACCGTGGTCGGCGATTACCATGCGCCTAAAGTGCGTCTGCCGGGTGCCGGTGGCGCGCCGGAGATTGCCGGTTCGGCGAAAAGCGTGTTGATCATCCTTAAACAGTCGGCGCGTTCGTTTGTCGACAAGCTCGACTTCATCACCTCGGTCGGTCATGGCGAGGGCGGCGATTCGCGTAAACGTCTGGGCCTGCCGGGCGCCGGGCCGGTCGGGATCATCACCGACCTGTGCATCATGGAGCCGGAAGCAGGCACCCACGAATTTGTGGTCACCGCACTGCACCCAGGCGTGACCCGCGAGCAAGTGGTCGCCGCTACCGGTTGGGCGATCCGTTTTGCCGATGACGTAGCCACCACCGCTGAACCGACGGCAGTCGAGTTGACCGCACTGCGCGATCTCGAAACCCGCACCGCTGCGGCCCACGGTCAGGCACCGGGAGAAGCATGATGCGTGACGTTTATATCTGCGACGCGATTCGTACCCCCATCGGCCGTTTCGGCGGTGGACTGTCTGCCGTTCGTGCCGATGATCTGGCCGCTGTGCCGATCAAGGCGCTGATGGAGCGCAATCCATCGGTGGACTGGAATGCAATCGACGAGGTGTTTCTCGGCTGCGCCAACCAGGCCGGCGAAGACAACCGCAACGTCGCACGCATGGCGCTGCTGCTGGCGGGTCTGCCGGACAGCGTGCCGGGCGTGACCCTCAATCGCCTCTGCGCTTCGGGAATGGACGCGATCGGCACCGCATTCCGTGCCATCGCCAGCGGCGAAATGGAGCTGGCGATTGCCGGCGGCGTCGAGTCGATGTCCCGCGCACCGTTCGTGATGGGCAAGGCTGACGCGGCGTTTTCGCGCAACATGAAACTGGAAGACACCACCATCGGCTGGCGTTTCATCAATCCGTTGATGAAGGCGCAATACGGCGTCGACGCGATGCCGCAGACCGCCGACAACGTCGCCGACGACTATCAAGTGTCCCGCGAGGATCAGGACGCTTTCGCCTTGCGCAGTCAGCAACGCACCGCTGCCGCGCAGGCCGCTGGCTACTTCGCCGAAGAAATCGTCGAAGTGCGCATCGCCCACAAAAAAGGCGAAACCGTGGTCAGCCAGGACGAACATCCACGTGCCGACACCACACTCGAAGCGCTGAGCAAACTGAAACCGGTCAACGGCCCGGACAAAACCGTCACCGCCGGCAATGCTTCCGGGGTTAATGACGGCGCCGCCGCGCTGATTCTCGCGTCCGCCGAAGCGGTGAAAAAACACGGTTTGACCGCTCGCGCCAAAGTGCTCGGCATGGCCAGCGCCGGCGTCGCGCCACGGGTGATGGGCATCGGCCCGGTGCCGGCGGTGCGCAAACTTACCGAGCGTCTCGGTGTGGCGGTCAGCGATTTTGATGTGATCGAACTCAACGAAGCCTTCGCCAGCCAAGGCTTGGCGGTGCTGCGTGAACTGGGGCTGGCGGATGACGCGGCGCAGGTCAACCCGAATGGCGGCGCGATTGCTCTCGGTCACCCGTTGGGCATGAGCGGCGCGCGTCTGGTGCTGACCGCGCTGCATCAGCTGGAAAAGACCGGCGGCAAGAAAGGTCTGGCGACCATGTGCGTCGGTGTTGGCCAAGGTCT
Source organism: Pseudomonas sp. NPDC087817 (assembly GCF_044742875.1). Taxonomy (NCBI): domain Bacteria; kingdom Pseudomonadati; phylum Pseudomonadota; class Gammaproteobacteria; order Pseudomonadales; family Pseudomonadaceae; genus Pseudomonas; species Pseudomonas sp. NPDC087817. The sequence goes on along the minus strand of NZ_JBIUVJ010000005.1, from coordinate 260,735 downwards.
GGCCCTGGCCATCGAACGCGTCTGACGCAAGCCGTGACGAAAAAGAACAGAGGAAAGCGACATGTCTGACAAGCCTGGTTACCGTCGTCCGCAGGAAGGCACTCAGCCTGAGTACCTGCACCCGACGTATCAATCCACCAATTTGCGCTCGCCATCGAAGCCGTTGGTGTTTCTGCCGCATTCGTTGTCGGAGATCACCGGCCCGACCATCGGTGCCGAACGCGTCGCCGAGAAAGACAATGACCTGACCGCGCAGCACGACGGCGAACCGTTGGGCGAGCGGATCATCATTCACGGCCGTGTGCTCGACGAAAACGGTCTGCCGGTGCCGGGGATTCTGGTGGAGATCTGGCAGGCCAACGCCGCCGGCCGCTACAACCACCAGCGCGACCTGCACGACGCGCCGCTGGACCCGAACTTCACTGGCACTGGCCGCACCGTGACCGACGCCGATGGCTGGTATCAGTTCCAGACCATCAAGCCCGGCGCCTATCCGTGGGGCAACCACCACAACGCGTGGCGCCCGGCGCACATTCATTTTTCGTTGTTCGGGCCGAGCATCCTTACTCGCTTGGTGACGCAGATGTACTTCCCCGGCGATCCGCTGCTGGCCTACGACCCGATCTACAACTGCGTGCCGGACACTTCGGCCAAGGAACGCCTGATCGCCAGTTTCGATCTGGAAAAAACCATTCCGTCCTACGCCCTCGGTTACCGCTGGGACATCGTGCTGCGTGGCCGCGACGCCACGCCGATGGAGAAATAAGATGACCCTGACTGCCACCACGTCCCACACCGTCGGGCCGTACTACCACATCGGTCTGACCTGGCTGAACCGCGAAAACCTCGCGGTCGAACAAACCCTCGGCGAGCGCGTGGCGATCACCGGCCAAGTCGTTGACGGCAACGGCGATGTGGTCAACGACGCCATGCTCGAAGTCTGGCAAGCCAACGCTGCCGGCAAATATGACCACCCGGAAGATGAGCAGGCCAAGCCGCTGGACCCGCACTTCGAGGGGTTCGGTCGGGTACCGGTGGATGCCGAAGGGCGTTTCCGTTTCACCACGATCAAACCGGGCACGGTTGAAGGCCTGAAGGGCTCGACCCAGGCGCCGCATCTGGTGGTATTGGTGTTTGCGCGGGGCTTGGTGAAGCATTTGCTGACGCGGATTTACTTTGAAGGGGAGCCGGCGAACGTGAGTGATCCGTTGCTGGAGTGTGTGCCGGCCGAGCGTCGCGGGACGTTGCTGGCGAAGCCGGATGCGGCGGGGGTGTATCAGTGGAATGTGATTTTGCAGGGTACTGATGCCGAGACCGTGTTCTTCGATTACTGAGGAACACCACCAATCCCTGTAGGAGTGAGCCTGCTCGCGATCGCGGTGTGTCAGATTTAAATGGTCCGAATGACACACCGCCATCGCGAGCAGGCTCACTCCTACAAGAGAACTGTGTTGCTGATCCAATGTGGAACGGGACTGTTGCAAAGTATGTCTAGACTCTCACTGTCCCTATCGAGTGAAAAACAATGACAACCATCACCTCCCATTACACCGGTGAAGAGCGCAGCAAGCGCATCTTCGCCATTGTCGGCGCTTCGTCCGGCAACCTCGTCGAATGGTTCGACTTCTACGTCTACGCCTTTTGCGCGATCTATTTCGCCCCGGCGTTTTTCCCTTCCGATAACCCGACGGTGCAACTGGTCAACACCGCAGGCGTGTTCGCCGCCGGCTTCCTGATGCGCCCGATTGGTGGCTGGATCTTCGGGCGTCTGGCAGACAAGAAGGGCCGCAAGACCTCAATGATGATTTCGGTGCTGATGATGTGCTTCGGTTCGTTGCTCATCGCCTGCTTGCCGACCTACAACACCATCGGTGTCTGGGCGCCGTTGTTGTTGCTGTTTGCACGTCTGCTGCAAGGCCTGTCGGTCGGCGGTGAATATGGCACCACCGCGACTTACATGAGTGAAGTCGCGCTCAAGGGCCAGCGCGGTTTTTTCGCCTCGTTCCAGTACGTGACGCTCATTGGCGGGCAACTGCTGGCGGTATTGCTGGTGGTGATCCTGCAACAGTTCCTCAGCGAAGACGAACTGCGTGCCTACGGCTGGCGCATTCCGTTTGTGGTCGGTGCGGTCGCGGCGGTGATCTCGCTGTTCCTGCGCCGTTCGCTGAAAGAAACCGCCAGCAAGGAGATGCGCGAGAACAAGGACGCCGGCAGCATTCGTGCGTTGTTCCGTGACCACAAAGCCGCGTTCATCACCGTGCTCGGCTACACCGCTGGTGGCTCGCTGATTTTCTATACCTTCACCACCTACATGCAGAAATATCTGGTGAACACCGCCGGCATGCACGCCAAGACCGCCAGCTACATCATGACCGGCGCGCTCTTCCTTTATATGTGCATGCAACCGCTGTTCGGCATGCTCGCCGACAAGATCGGTCGACGTAACTCGATGCTCTGGTTCGGCGCGCTCGGTACGCTGTTTACCGTGCCAATCCTGTTGAGCCTGAAAAGCGTCAGCAGTCCGATCCTGGCCTTTGTGCTGATCACCGTGGCGCTGGCCATCGTCAGTTTCTACACCTCGATCAGCGGTCTGGTGAAAGCCGAAATGTTCCCGCCGGAAGTCCGCGCCCTCGGCGTCGGTCTGGCCTATGCCGTGGCCAACGCGATCTTTGGCGGTTCGGCAGAATATGTGGCCCTGAGCCTGAAAGCCGGGGGCATGGAAAACGCCTTCTACTGGTACGTCACGGTGATGATGGCCGTCGCGTTCCTGTTCAGTTTGCGCTTGCCGAAACAGGCGGCGTATTTGCACCACGATCTCTAAACCGATGCGCGCGGGCCGTCATGGCCCGCGCCGGCAAGGACTGTTTATGACTCAGCGACCGGGCAATCAATTGTTCGATGCCTACTTCACTGCCCGCGATATGCGCGACGTGTTCTGCGATCAGGGCCGCGTGCAGGCGATGCTCGACTTCGAAGCGGCGCTGGCCCGGGCCGAGGCGCGGGTCGGGGTGATCCCGTCACACGCGGTGGCGCCTATTGAAAATGCCTGCCGCGCCGGTTTGTACGACTTCGCCGCGTTGGGCGAGGCGATTGCCACGGCGGGCAATTCGGCAATTCCGCTGGTCAAGGCCCTGGGCAAGCAGATCGCCGCCACTGATGCCGAAGCCGAGCGCTATGTGCATCTGGGCGCGACCAGTCAGGACGTAATGGATACCGGGCTGGTCCTGCAATTGCGTCAGGCGCTGCAACTGATCGAAAACGATCTGGCACAACTGGCCGATGCTCTTGCGACTCAGGCCCAACGCCACGCCGCGACCCCGTTGGCCGGCCGTACCTGGCTGCAACACGCAACGCCGGTGACCCTCGGCATGAAAATCGCCGGTTGGCTTGGCGCAGTGACTCGCAGCCGTCAGCGTCTGCGCGAACTCAAGCCGCGCCTGCTGGTGCTGCAATTCGGCGGCGCGTCCGGAACCCTCGCGGCGCTTGGCAAGCAGGCGTTGCCGATTGCCGAAGCCTTGGCGCAAGAACTGCAACTGACCTTGCCGGAACAACCGTGGCACACCCAGCGTGATCGCATCGTTGAGTTCGGCGCGGTGCTCGGTTTGATCGCCGGCAGCCTCGGCAAACTCGGCCGCGACGTCAGCCTGTTGATGCAGACCGAGGCGGCGGAAGTCTTTGAACCGTCGGCGCCGGGCAAGGGCGGTTCTTCGACCATGCCGCACAAACGCAATCCGGTCGGCGCGGCAGTGCTGATCGGCGCGGCAACGCGAGTGCCGGGGCTGGTGTCGACGCTGTTCAGTGCGATGCCGCAGGAGCACGAACGCAGTCTCGGTCTGTGGCATGCCGAATGGGAAACCCTGCCGGAGATTTGCTGCCTCGTCTCGGGGTCGCTGCAGCAGGCGCGCCTGCTGGCTGATGGCCTGGAAGTCGATGCCGCACGCATGGCACGCAATCTCGAACTGACCCAAGGGCTGGTGCTGGCCGAAGCGGTGAGCATCGTCCTCGCGCAACGGGTCGGCCGCGATACCGCGCATCACCTGCTCGAACAATGCTGCAAGCGCGCGGTGGCCGAGCAACGCCACTTGCGCGCAGTTCTCGGTGATGAGCCAGCCGTCACCGCCGAACTGAGCAGCGCCGAACTGAATCATCTGTTGAATCCCGCCCATTACCTCGGTCAGGCGCAAGTCTGGGTCGAGCGTGCGGTGGCCGAACATCACGCATTGTCTGTCTGAAGGAGAGGGCTGTGGCTTTCGTTCAACTCGCCGATGGCGAACTGCACTATGAAATTCAAGGGCCTCAGATTGAAGGCCCGGTCGATGCGCCGGTGCTGGTGCTGTCCAACTCGCTGGGCACCGACCTGCACATGTGGGACGCGCAGATGCCGGCATTCACCGAAAATTTTCGTGTGCTGCGTTTCGACACCCGTGGGCACGGTCAATCGTTGGTGACACCGGGGCCGTACAGCATCGAGCAGCTGGGCCATGACGTGCTCGGGCTGCTGGATGCGCTGCACATCGAGCGCGCGCATTTCTGCGGATTGTCGATGGGTGGATTGATCGGCCAGTGGCTGGGGATCAATGCCGGGCATCGCCTGCACAAACTGATCGTCTGCAACACGGCGGCAAAAATCGGCGATCCGTCAGTGTGGAATCCACGCATCGAAACCGTGCTGCGCGACGGTCCGGCGGCAATGGTTGCCCTGCGTGATGCCTCGATTGCCCGTTGGTTTACCCCGGACTTCTCGGCGGCTCATCCGGCGGCGGCCAAGCAGATCACCGACATGCTCGCGGCGACCTCGCCTGAAGGTTACGCGGCCAATTGCGCGGCGGTACGCGATGCCGATTTCCGTGATCAACTGGCTTCGATCAACGTGCCGTTGCTGGTGATTGCCGGCAGCGAAGACGCGGTCACGCCGCCGTCCGGCGGGCATTTCATTCAGGAGCATGTACGCGGCGCCGAGTATGCCGAGTTCTATGCGGCGCATCTTTCCAACGTGCAGGCCGGCGCCGAATTCAGCGACCGTGTACTGGCGTTTTTGCAGGCCAGGTGAGGAAGTTTTTGTGGACGAGAAACAACGTTACGACGACGGCATGCAGGTGCGCCGCGCAGTGTTGGGCGATGCCCACGTCGATCGCAGCCTGACGACGCTGACCGAGTTCAATGGCGAATTTCAGGAGATGATCACCCGTCATGCCTGGGGCGATATCTGGACCCGCCCGGGTTTGCCTCGGCACACCCGTAGCCTGATTACCATTGCCATGCTGATTGGCATGAACCGCGAGGGCGAACTGAAACTGCACCTGCGCGCGGCCGCCAATAACGGCGTGAGCCGTGGCGAGATCAAGGAAGTGATCATGCAGAGTGCGATTTATTGCGGGATTCCGGCGGCGAATGCGACGTTTCATTTGGCGGAGTCGGTGTGGGATGAGCTGGGTATCGAATCCCGGGAATAGTTGTTGTCCAGGCTGACGCCATCGCTGGCAAGCCAGCTCCCACAGTGTTCTCGGGTGTACCCAAAATTTGTGAACAACCCAAAAACCTGTGGGAGCTGGCTTGCCAGCGATAGCGGTAGTCGCCGTGATGCATCACACCGTGGCGACAATGAATATCCGCTTGAACGGAAACAACGTATGGCCATTCCTCTCCTGCGGATAATGCTCATGCACCCGCATCAGGTAGTGATAGATAAACCGCGACTGTTCCTCTGAATTCAGCGCCTGCATCACCGGGCGCAACGCCGACACCTTGACCCAGTCATACACCGGCGACTTCCCGTCGACCACCTGCAATTGCTCGGTCTCCCAGATATCCAGCGATTCGGTCAACGGCGCGAGCAGGCGATAGTAATCCTCCAGCGCCAACAGCGGCCGCGCCGCCATGCGTTGGCGCAATTGCCGCGTACCCAGCGGTGTGCCGCCGGGGCCGGCATCGTCCAGCGTGTCGAGCATCAGCCGATACCACAACGCATCGCGCCAGTCAGGCATGTGCGCCGCCAGGCAGCCGCCGCGATTGAGCTGGCCGAGCAAGCGCGGCAGCAAGGTGTCGTGGTCGCCGATGAAATGCAGCACGGCCGCCGCGAGCAATAGATCCGCCGGTTGTTCAGGCTGCCATTCGAGCAGATCGCAGTGTTTCCACGATGCGTGAATCGGCAGGCAGCGGGCTTCATCAAGCATTTGTCGCGAGCTGTCGACGCCCTGCAGCTGTGCACGCGGCCAGCGCTGGGCCAACAACTGCGTGGCAATACCGGTGCCGCAGCCGAGGTCATAAATATGTTTGGGGTTGTGCAGTTCGACACGGTCGAGCAATTCATTGACCGGGCGTTGCCTGAGACGGGAAAACTGCTGGTACGCCTTGGCGTCCCAGTCGGGAGCTACATTGAGTCGGGTGATCATGAGGGGGTCCTCTGGTGATCAGCATTGTCTTCCGATGACAGCCTGGCTCAAGTCTTGGGGGACCAACATCAACAGATAACGGAAGTGGGAGAGGTCGTACGCCTGAGTCCTTCAGGTTTTTTCAACTCTACCCGACGTCGAACAAAGTGCCAGCGCTCCTGACGGATGGCTCGCTGATATCACTTTTTATGCAGGAACTGCCGAACGCTGCGATCTTTTGATCTTAAAAACAAAATCAAAAGATCGCAGCCTGCGGCAGCTCCAGGGGATTGAGGTTAGAGCAGGCTGATCGGGTAGCTGATGATCAGGCGGTTCTCATCGAACTCGTTGTTGCTGAAGTCCCGGCGCATGGTCGAGTTGCGCCATCTGACGTTGAGGTCCTTGAGCGTGCCGCTCTGCACGGTGTAACCCAGTTCCGATTCGCGGCCCCATTCCTTGCCATCGGTGATGGTGCCGGTATGCACGTTGTCGCCGCTGATGTAGCGGTTCATCAGGGTCAGACCGGGGATGCCAAGTGCGGCAAAGTTGTAGTCGTGGCGTACCTGCCAGGAGCGTTCCTGTGCGTTGTCATAACTTGAGTTGTAACTGTCGTTGGCCAAGGTGCCGCCGCTGGTGCCGTTGACGCGCATCCATGCGCTGTCGCCTGTGAGCTTTTGCAGGCCGATGTAGAAGGTGTTGCCGCCGTATCGGGCCGAGAACATGCCGGACCAGGTCTTGTTATCGAGATCACCGGCGCGGGCGCTGCCGTCGTCCTTGCCGTAGAAGAAACCGAGGTTGGCGCCCAGTGTCCAGTCACCGAGTGGCTGGCTGTGGACCAAGTTGACGTATTGCTGGCTATAGATGTCCTTGAGCTCGGCGTTCCACACTCCGATCTGCGTGCGTTTTTCGTTGAAAACGTATTCACCGCCCTGAAAGTTGAAGCGATCGGAGGTGAACGCGGCTTTGCCGAACATCGACATGTCGCTCATGCTGCTGTCGTCGCGCGGGCTGTTGGCGCGGAACTGGCCGCCGTAGAGGGTCAGGCCGTCGATTTCCCTGGAGGTGATCTGGCCGCCACGAAAGGTTTGCGGCAGCGAGCGGCCGTCATCCGAACGCAGGATCGGCAGCACCGGCATCCATTCGCCAACCTTCACTTCGGTCTGCGACAGCTTCGCCTTGAAAGCGACATTGGTGCGGCCGAAGTTGTCCGCCGGGCGACCGTCGTGATCAAGCGGCAGCAGCTGCGACCCGCCAGTACCCTTGCCACCGTCGAGCTTCACCGAATACAGGCCGAGCACGTCCATGCCGAAACCGACGGTGCCTTGGGTGAAACCGGATTTGGCGTCGAGGATGAAGTTCTGCGTCCACTCTTCAGCTTTGCCCTGGGCTTTGGTCGGGTTGGTGAAGTTGCGGTTGATGTAGAAGTTGCGCAGGTTGAGATTGACCTTGGCCCCTTCGATAAAACCGCCTTCTTCAGCGGCAGCGGGCAGGGCAGCGCCAGCGAGGGCCAGGGCGATCAGGCCGGGGAATGCGTACGGCGCAGTGGGATGTGTCATCGCAGGATCTCTTTGTTATTTTTTTGGGTCGAACGAGTCCCGTTGCCGCCGTTTGCGGGGCAGACAGGGTTATGCAGATTCGGGATGAGGCGGCGGAGATCAGCCGGACAGGGCAGGGCGCGGGGGCATGGTGTCGAACCTGTTGTTATTGGTTTTGTGGGACGAATGGTGCGGGGCGCGCAGGCGTGGTTTCAATCGGAGAAAGCGGGTTCTGGGCGATTATCGAACCAAGATTGATGATGATTTTGCGGCGGCTGTGCGGGCCTCATCGCTGGCAAGCCAGCTCCCACAGTGATCTGGCTGGATGCAGAAATTGAGAACACCACAAAACCTGTGGGAGCTGGCTTGCCAGCGATGAGGCCAGTTCAGGCAACACAACTTTTTGACAGACAACAAAAAGCCCGCCAAATGGCGGGCTCCTTGTATCACCGGATGATCAGAACAGCTTCATCTTCGGCGCTTCTTCTTTCAGCGGTTCGTTCTGCGCGGTCTGCGCATTCCAGCCACCACCCAGGGCCTTGTACAGGTTGACCGCACTGGTCAGCTGCGCGAGGCGGTCGGTGATCAGTGCTTGTTGCGCGCTGAACAACTGACGCTGGGCATCGAGGAAGGTCAGGTTGCTGTCGACACCGATGCGGTAACGACGCTCGGCCAGGCGGTAGTAATCCTGGTTGGCCTGCACGAAGTCACGCTGCGCTTGCAGCTGTTCGGTGTAGGTCTGGCGCGCGGCCAGGCCATCGGCGACTTCCTGGAAGCTGGTTTGAATTGCCTTTTCGTAGTTCGCCACGCCAATGTCCTTCTGGATCTTGGCGTAGTCGAGGCTGGCGCGCAGGCTGCCGGCGTTGAAGATCGGCAGGTTGATCTGCGGCTGGAACAGCCACGTCCCCGAACCACCCTTGAACAGACCGGACAGGTCCGGGCTCAGGCTGCCCGCGTTGGCGGTCAGGCTGATGCTCGGGAAGAACGCGGCACGGGCGGCGCCGATGTTGGCGTTGGCGGCCTTCAGGTTGTACTCGGCCTGGAGGATGTCCGGACGACGTTGCAGCAGGTCCGAAGGCAGACCGGCCGGTACGTCGCTGAGCAGATCATCCGACAGCGGTTTGGCCGCTTGCAGGTTGGCCGGGATGCCGGTGCCGAGCAGCAGGGTCAGGCTGTTTTCGTCCTGCGCCACCTGGCGGGTGTACTTGGCCAGTTGTGCACGGGCGTTTTCCACCGAGGTACGCGACTGCGCCAGATCCAGCGCCGAGGCGACACCGACTTCATTGCTGCGGCTGGTCAGCTTGTAGCTTTCCTCGAAGGCACCGAGGGTGTCTTGTGTCAGCTTCAGCAGTTCCTTGTCCGCTTGCCAGGTCAGGTAAGCATTGGCGACGCTGGCGACCAGACTGATCTGGGTGCTGCGACGCGCTTCTTCAGTGGCGAAGTACTGTTGCAGCGCTTGTTCGCTCAGGCTGCGCACCCGACCGAAGAGGTCGAGTTCGTAGGCGCTGATGCCGACGGTCGCGGAGTAGGAACTGGTGATGTTCGAATCACCGGTCCCCGAAGCACGGGCCGGAACCCGCTGACGGCTGCCACTGCCATTGGCCGAAACCGCCGGGAACAGGTCGGCGCGCTGGATGCGGTACTGAGCCGCATAAGCGTCGATGTTCAGTGCCGCGACACGCAGGTCGCGGTTGTTTTCCAGCGAGACCTGGATCAGCTGTTGCAGGGCCGGGTCATGGAAAAACTGCTTCCAGCCCTGCTCGGCAGCGGCTTGCGCCGGTGCCTGGGCCGGCGAGTACGCCGGGCCCTGCGGGTACTGGCCTGCGACCGGAGCCTCAGGCTGCTGATAATCAGGTATCAGCGAGCAACCGCTCAGCACGAAGGCGGCGACTGCGAGGGAGAGTAGCGACTTGCTCATTGGCCAGCCTCTTTAGGAGTTTCTTTAGTTTCATCCTGGTCGGCGTTTTTACGCTGGCCCATGGACGAAACCGTGACGAAGAACAGTGGGACCCAGAAGATCGCCAGGATCGTGGCGGTGATCATACCGCCGATTACCACCGTACCGATGGCGTGTTGGCTACCAGAGCCCGCGCCGGTGGAAATAGCCAGCGGTACCACACCGAGAATAAACGCCAGCGAGGTCATGATGATCGGACGCAGACGCATGCGGCAAGCCTCGATAGCTGCGTCACGCAGGCTGGCGCCCTGTTCGTGCAGCTCCTTGGCGAACTCGACGATCAGAATGGCGTTTTTCGCCGCCAGACCGATGGTCGTCAACAGACCCACCAGGAAGTACACGTCGTTGGACAGACCGCGCAGACTGGTCGCCAGCAAGGCACCAATGATCCCCAACGGCACCACGAGCACGACTGCGATCGGAATCGACCAGCTCTCGTAGAGCGCCGCCAGACACAGGAACACCATCAACAGCGACAGCGCGAACAGGGCCGGGGCTTGCGAACCTGCCAGACGCTCTTCATAGGACAGACCGGTCCAGGAGATACCGACACCTTTTGGCAGTTTCGCCGCGATGGCTTCGACTTCAGCCATGGCTTCACCCGTGGAGTAACCCGGAGCCGGAGCACCGAGGATTTCCACCGCCTCTACGCCGTTATAGCGTGAGAGCTTGGGCGAGCCGTAGATCCACTCGCCCTTGGCGAACGCCGAGAACGGAACCATGGTGCCGCTGGCGTTGCGTACGTACCACTTCTTCAGATCTTCCGGGTTCATGCGCGAATCCGGCTGGCCTTGCACGTACACCTTTTTCACCCGACCGCGGTCGATGAAGTCGTTGACGTAGCTACTGCCCAAGGCAATCGACAAGGTGTTGTTGATGTCGCTGATTGTAACGCCGAGGGCACTGGCCTTCTCGTCGTCGATTTCGAGCTGGAACTGCGGCTCGTCGTTCAGACCATTCGGACGCACCTGCGACAGCACCTTGCTCTGCGCCGCCATGCCGAGGAACTGGTTGCGTGCTTCCATCAACTTTTCGTGACCAATACCGGCGCGGTCTTGCAGGAACACGTCGAAACCGGTGGCGTTACCCAATTCCAGTACCGCCGGCGGGGCGAAGGCGAACACCATCGCATCACGGAAGGTAAAGAAGTGCTGCTGGGCGCGAGCGGCCAGTTTGAACACGCTGTTGTCGGCGTCACGTTCGTGCCATGGCTTGAGCATGATGAACGCCATACCCGAGCTTTGACCACGGCCGGCGAAGTTGAAGCCGGTTACAGTGAACACCGATGCTACCGTGTCACCTTCACCGCCATCCTTGGTCGGCCGCAGCAGGTACTCACGCATTTCATCCACGACCACCTGAGTGCGCTGGGCACTTGAGCCGGCCGGGGTCTGCACTTGAGCGAACAGTACGCCCTGATCTTCTTCCGGCAGGAAGGACGAAGGAATACGCATGAACAGCCAGATCATGCCGATCAGAATCAGCGCGTAGGCCAGTAAATACGGGACCTTTTGACGCAGGATGTTACCGACGCCGCGCTCGTAGCTTTTGACGCTACGGTCGAAGTTGCGGTTGAACCAGCCGAAGAAGCCTTTTTTCGGCGTGCCATGCTCACCATGAGGAATCGGTTTGAGCATGGTCGCGCAGAGCGCCGGAGTGAAGATCAGAGCTACCAGCACCGACAGGGCCATGGCCGAGACGATGGTGATCGAAAACTGCTTGTAGATCACGCCGGTCGAGCCACCAAAGAACGCCATCGGCAGCAGTACTGCCGACAGTACCAGGGCGATACCGACCAGTGCGCCCTGGATCTGGCCCATGGACTTTTTGGTCGCTTCCTTCGGAGACAGCCCTTCCTCAGCCATCACCCGTTCGACGTTTTCCACCACGACGATGGCATCGTCCACCAGCAAGCCGATGGCCAGCACCATACCGAACATGGTCAGGGTGTTGATGCTGAAACCGGCGGCGGCGAGGATGCCGAACGTACCGAGCAATACCACCGGCACGGTCATCGTGGTGATGACGGTGGCGCGGAAGTTCTGCAGGAACAGGAACATCACCAGGAATACCAGCACGATCGCTTCGACCAGGGTCTCAACCACACCCTTGATCGATTCGGTCACCACTGGAGTGGTGTCGTACGGGAATACCACTTCCATCCCTTGCGGGAAGAATGGCTTGAGGCTGTCGATGGTGGTGCGCAGGGCCTTGGCCGTGTCCAAGGCGTTGGCGCCGTTGGCCAGTTTCACTGCCAGACCGGAAGCCGGGCTGCCGTTGAACTGGGCGCTGATCGCGTAGTTTTCACCACCCAGGCCAACGTCGGCGACGTCTTTCAAGCGAACCTGTGAGCCGTCCTTGTTGACCTTGAGCAGGATTTCCTTGAACTGCTCGGCGGTTTGCAGACGGGTCTTGCCGATGATCGTCGCGTTCAGTTGCTGACCTTGCACGGCCGGCAAGCCGCCGAGCTGCCCGGACGAGACCTGGACGTTCTGCGCCGCAATGGCGGTTTTCACGTCGACCGGGGTCAGATTGAAGTTGTTCAACTTGGCCGGGTCGAGCCAGATGCGCATCGCGTACTGGGCACCCAAGACCTGGAAGTCACCGACACCGGCGGTCGTCCTTGGACATGCTGCCGTCACGCGACACAACGCCGATCACCAGCAGGAAGTTCTTCACTGCCTTGGTCACACGGATACCTTGTTGCTGCACTTCCTGCGGCAACAGCGGGGTCGCCAGGTTCAGCTTGTTCTGAACCTGTACCTGTGCGGTGTCGGAGTTGGTGCCTTGCTCGAAGGTCGCGGTGATGGTCATGCTGCCGTCGGAGTTACTTTCCGACGATACATAACGCAGGTTGTCGATACCGTTGAGCTGCTGCTCGATCACTTGGACCACGGTGTCCTGCACGGTTTGCGCCGAAGCACCCGGGTAGGTCACGGAGATTGCAATGGCCGGTGGCGCAATGCTCGGGTACTGGTTGATCGGCAACTTGAGGATCGATAGTGCCCCGACCAGCATGATCACCAGGGCAATTACCCAGGCGAAAATCGGACGGTCGATGAAGAATTTTGACATGGGTTACTCCCCTTTGCCGCCGGCGGCTTTGTCAGCTGCCTGTGCGGGGGCCGGGTTCTTTGCGCCGACATTGGTCGCTTCGGTCGGTTTGACCTCGGCACCGGGCTTGACGAATTGCAGGCCTTCGGTGATCAGACGATCGCCGGCCTTCAGTCCGTCTTCGATCAGCCACTGGCTGCCGACGGTGCGGCTGGCCTTGAGCTGACGCAACTCGACCTTGTTGTCCGGACCAACGACCAGTGCGGTCGGTGTGCCTTTGAGGTCGCGGGTCACACCCTGCTGCGGGGCGAGGATCGCGGCGCTGTTCACACCCGCCTGCAACTGGGCGTGGACGAACATGCCAGGCAACAGGGTGTGATCCGGGTTCGGGAACACGGCGCGCAGGGTCACGGAACCGGTGGTCTGATCGACCGACACTTCAGAAAATTCCAGCTTACCGTCGAGCTTGTACTGGCTGCCGTCTTCCAGAGTCAGTTTGACCGCAGCGGCGTTGTCGCCGGCTTTTTGCAGACGACCGCTTTCCAGCTCGCGACGCAGTTCCAGCAGTTCAACCGACGACTGCGTGACGTCGACGTAGATCGGGTCCAGTTGCTGGATCACGGCCATGGCGTCAGTCTGGCCGTTGCTGACCAAGGCACCTTCGGTGACCGAAGAACGACCGATACGGCCCGAGATCGGCGCGTAGACCTTGGTGTAACGCACGTTGATCTGCGCGCTCTGCAATGAAGCTTCCGATTGCAGACGGTTGGACAGTGCGGTGTCGTATTCCTGACGGCTCACAGCCTGTTCATCGACCAGTTGCTTGTAGCGGTCGGAGATCGATTTGGTCGAACGCAGGTTGGCTTCAGCGCTTTTCAGGGTCGCTTCATAGACCGATGGATCGATCTGATAGAGCTGCTGACCGGCCTTGACGTCGGCACCTTCCTTGAACAGACGCTTGAGAATGATGCCGTTGACCTGCGGTCGAACTTCAGCAATGCGGAACGCACTGGTGCGGCCCGGCAGTTCTGACGTGAGGGTAAACGCTTGTGGTTGCAGGGTGACGACGCCGACCTGAGGGGGCGGAGCGGCCGGTGCCGCTTCTTCCTTTTTACATCCGCTGAGCAGCGATGCCAGGGCGACGGCAGTGACCAGAGCGGTAACAGCTGGCTTGAATTGCATGAAGATCCTCGGGTCAGGCGCGCAAAAAACGCACAAGAAGTGTGGAAGGGTAAAAAAAGAGTGTCGGGTGGATAAGTAGCTTGCTAAGGAATATACTTACGTTCATGGTTGTTTGTAAACACCTTGGCCGCGTACCCACCCTGTTACAAAAGTCGTTGCAAGGTTCGAAATTGTAGGCCGGGGAGTCGATTCGCGAAGAGATCGCCCCCTTTTTATTCAGCGGATATTCAGCCATCCCTGAAACATCCTGTTTGAGGTTTTACTGCCATGGTCCGTCGTACCAAAGAGGAAGCTCAAGAAACCCGCAGCCAGATCCTGGAAGCGGCAGAGAAAGCCTTTTATGAAAGGGGCGTCGCTCGTACGACGTTGGCGGACATCGCGACCATGGCCGGTGTCACGCGCGGAGCGATCTATTGGCATTTCAGCAACAAAGCCGATCTGGTCCAGGCCATGCTCGACAGCTTGCATGAGCCGCTGGATGAACTGGCAAAAGCCAGCGAAAGCGAGGACGAACTGGACCCGCTGGGCTGCATGCGCAAATTGCTGATTCATTTGTTTCATCAAGTTGCGCTGGATCCGAAGACCCGACGCATCAACGAAATTCTGTTTCATAAGTGCGAGTTCACCGATGAAATGTGCGATTTGCGCCAGCAGCGCCGGGCGGCCAGTCTCGATTGCAATCTGCGTATCGGGCTGACCCTGCGTAATGCGGTGAATCGCGGCCAGTTGCCGGAAGATCTCGACACTGCCCGTGCGGCCATCAGCATTCATGCCTATATCGATGGCCTCCTGTACGGCTGGCTGTTGGCGCCGGACAGTTTTGAACTGCATGCCGAAGCCGAGCGCTGGGTCGACACAGGGCTGGATATGCTGCGCCTGAGCCCCAGCCTGCGCAAATGAAAGAAAAGAGCAATTGGCGCAGCTTATGTCAACTGGCCTGCTTTTATAAACGTTTGAGGCCCGGAGTTTATACGTAGCGAGCTACGGATTTTGTAGGGAATTTGTGTCTCCTGTGTGAACGAATGTGCCTGCTTGCCCTCACCCAAGCCCTCTCCCTGAAGGAGAGGGGACTGACCGAGGTGTTCTTTCGAGATACACCGACCTGGGATATCAGGTCCAACTCCAGATTTGAAAAGCACACAGATCGGCTCCCTCTCCCTCGGGAGAAGGCTGGGCGGGCGGCGTTCCGATGAGGGACAACTTACTCAGCCGCGCAATCAATCTCCAGGCGAACACAAAAAAGCCCCCGACTCTCACAACTCGGGGGCTTTTGTGTTTTTGCTGCCTTGTACTGAATGGCGCTTACAGCGTCGGGTAGTCGATGTAGCCGACCGGGCCCTTGGCGTAGAACAACTCTGGACGCGGCTCATTCAACGGCGCATCGGCCTGCAAACGTGCCGGCAGATCCGGGTTGGCAATAAACGGTACACCGAACGCCACCGCGTCAGCCTTGCCGCTGGCCAGCCACGCGTTGGCGCTGTCCTTGGTGAAGCGTTCGTTGGCGATGTACGGGCCGCCGAAGGCTTCTTTGAGTTGTGGGCCGAGGCTGTCGGCGCCTTCTTTCTCGCGGGAGCAGATGAACGCGATGCCACGTTTGCCCAGCTCACGCGCCACATAAGTGAAGGTTTCAGCCAGATTGTCATCGCCCATGTCATGAGCGTCGGCGCGCGGTGCCAGGTGCACACCGACACGGCCGGCGCCCCAGACGTCGATCGCCGCGTCAGTCACTTCCAGCAGCAGACGTGCACGGTTTTCCAGGGAGCCGCCGTAGTTGTCGGTGCGCTGGTTGGTGCTGGTTTGCAGGAACTGGTCGAGCAGGTAACCGTTGGCGCCGTGGATTTCCACGCCGTCAAAACCAGCGGCCTTGGCGTTCTCGGCACCGGTGCGGTAGGCGTCGACGATGTCGGCGATTTCAGCGGTTTCCAGAGCGCGCGGGGTCGGGTAGTCGGACAGTGGGCGCACCAGGCTGACGTGACCTTTCGCTTGAACCGCGCTCGGTGCAACCGGCGCTTCACCGTTGAGGTACGACGGGTGGGAAACCCGGCCGACGTGCCACAGTTGCAGGAAAATCTTGCCGCCGGCAGCGTGAATGGCTTTGGTCACGTTAGCCCAGCCGCGCACTTGATCGTTGGACCAGATGCCCGGGGTGTCCGGGTAGCCAACGCCCATTGGCGTCACCGAAGTGGCTTCGCTGAGGATCAGGCCTGCGGAGGCGCGCTGTACGTAGTACTCGGCCATCAGCGCGTTCGGTACGCGGCCTTCGTCGGCGCGGCAGCGGGTCAGCGGGGCCATGATGATGCGGTTCGACAGCTCGACGTCGCCCAGTTTGATCGGATCGAAAATTGTTGCCATGAAATACAACCCTCGTAGTGAAGTGGTTAATCAGTTGGTCGCGGGGGCCAGCTCGGCATTGCCGTTCTGACGGAAAGTAATCAGGGTCACCAGCAGGGCGAGCACCGCCAGAGCGGCTGCGGCCAAAGGCACGCTGGTCAGGCCGAAACCGTGGGCGATGACGCTGCCGCCGACCCAGGCACCAAGCGCGTTGCCGACGTTGAAAGCACCGATGTTCAGGGTCGAAACCAGGTTCGGTGCAGCCTTGCCGAAGGTCACCACGTTGATTTGCAGGGCCGGCACTGCCGCGAAGGAGGCGGTGGCCCAGAGGAACAGGGTGATTTCGGTCGGGATCAGCGCGACGCTGGTCCAGCTCAGCACGGTGGAGACCACCGCCATCGCCACGAACACGCCGATCAGCGTGGCGCCGAGGTGTTTGTCGGCCAGCTTGCCGCCGATGATGTTGCCGACGGTCAAACCGAGGCCGATCAACAGCAAGGTCCAGGTCACGCCTTTTGGCGAAACGCCGGTGACATCGCCGAGCAACGGCGCGACGTAGGTAAAGAGGGTGAACATCGAGGCGGCGAACAGCGCGGTCATGCTCAGCGACAGCCAGATACCGGCGCCTTTGAGCGCGGCGAGTTCGGCGCGCATGTCGAGTTTTTCTTCGTCACGCTTGGCCGGCAGAAAGCGGATCAGACCGATCAGCGCGATCACACCGATCACGGTCACTGCCCAGAAGGTCGAACGCCAGCCGGCTTCCTGACCCAGTGCAGTGCCCAGCGGCACGCCGAGGACGTTGGCCAGGGTCAGACCGGTGAACATCAACGCGACCGCCGAAGCGCGTTTGTTCGGCGCTACCAGACCGGCGGCTACCACCGAACCGATACCGAAGAACGCACCGTGGCACAGCGCAGTGACGACACGGGCAAACATCAGCACGTTGTAGTCACTGGCCAGCGCACAAAGCAGGTTGCCGATAATGAAAATGCCCATCAACGCAACCAGTGCGGCCTTGCGCGGCAGTTTGGCGGTGGCCAGTGCCATGAAAGGCGCACCGATGGCCACGCCCAGGGCGTAACCGGTCACCAGCCAGCCGGCGCCGGGAATCGACACACCGAGGTCGGCCGCCACATCGGGCAGCAGGCCCATGATGACGAACTCGGTGGTGCCGATGGCGAAGGCGCTCAAGGCCAGAATGAGTAGCGAGAGGGGCATTTGAATCAATTCCTTGTGGGAGCGCTGAGCTCTTTGACGATGGCGTCGAGGAACGCCTGAATCACGTCCTCGTTGCGTTTGAAGAAGTGCCACTGACCGGCCTTCTGGCTGCTGATCAACCCGGCGCGCTGCAGGGTGGCCAGGTGCGCCGATACGGTCGACTGCGACAGGCCGCAGCGTTGGTCGATCTGCCCGGCACAGATGCCGTACTCGTGGTTGTGGATCTGTTCCGGAAACTGGGCTTTGGGATCTTTCAGCCAGATGAGGATGTCTCGCCGTACTGGGTGTGCCAGGGCTTTTATTATTTCGTCGAGGTCGATGTTCATGGCTTGGGGCTCGTGATGTCTGTAGCGCTATATCGCGATGAGGCGAACTTTAAATCGGTACTTCGCGATATACCAATATGAATATGATCTGACGACCGCATAAATCGGTATATCGGGTTATAACGATACGTTGGGTGTAGCGATGAAAGCGCGCAGTGCTAAGCTGCGCCCATGAACTATCTCGCACATTTGCACCTCGGTGGCCAGCGCCCCGAGCAATTACTCGGCAGTCTGTATGGCGATTTCGTCAAAGGGCGGCTGCAAGGGCAGTTTGCCCCGGAGCTCGAGGCGGCGATTCAACTGCATCGACGGATTGACGTATTCACCGACCGTCATCCGTTGGTGGACATCGCCCTCGGGCGTTTTACGGATACTCGGCGTCGTTACGCCGGGATCGTCCTCGATGTGTTTTTCGACCATTGCCTGGCGCGGGACTGGCGCTTGTATGCCGATCAACCGCTGGAGCAGTTCACCGCCGACGTCTATCGGGTGCTGTCCCGTGAGCGGCAATTGCCCGAACGCCTGGCGAAGATCGCCCCGCACATGGTCGCCAACGACTGGTTGGGTTCGTACCGCGAGTTTGAAGTGCTGGAGCAAGTGTTGCGCGGCATCTCACGGCGGCTGACTAAGCCGGAAGAACTGGCGGGGGCGATGCAGGAATTGCGGCGGTTGTATGAGCCGTTAAGTGAGGACTTCGCGTTGTTCTATCCGCAATTGCAAGACTTTGCACAATCCTCAACAACACCCTGAATCCCTGTGGGAGCTGGCTTGCCAGCGATGGCGTCGGCACATTCAACAGTCGTGTCGGCTGGTCTACCGCTATCGCTGGCAAGCCAGCTCCCACAGGGGCCGAGGGTGATTTTAGCGTTTGTATTTCAGGCGGCGATGGCTGGGCGCATCGGGGTTTGTTGCTTTTCCGGAATCGCGCCAAACAACGCCTTCTGCACCGCCTGCTGTGCGTCAAATGCCAGCGCTGCACGCTCCCGGCCCTGGCAGGCAATCGGCTTGAGCAGATGCACTTCGACATCGCCGCAATCGTTGCTGAACAAACGCATCAGGTGCGACAGCAGATCATCTTCACCAATGAACGGCGCCAGCGAGTCGATCTCACCGTCGCGCAGATAACGGATCGCCACCGGTTGCAGCATCACCTCCGAATCAATTGCCGCCGACAGAAGGCGACCGTGAAACGTGCGCAGCGAGCGCCCGTCCGTGGTCGTACCTTCCGGGAACATCAGCAGCGAATGATCGCTTTGCAGGTGACGGGTCATCTGCTTGCGGATCAACTGACTGTCGCCCGAACCACGACGGATGAACAGGCTGCCAGCCTTCGCCGCGAGCCAACCGGCCACCGGCCAGGTACGCACTTCGGCCTTGGACAGAAACGACAACGGCGTGAGCATCCCCAGCAGCGGGATATCGGTCCACGACACATGGTTGCTGACCCACAGCATCGGCTGCTTCGGCAATTCACCGTGAACTGTCACGCGAAAGGGCAGGGCGTTGCTCAGGCGCGCCATGAAAAACCGCGACCAGCGCTGGCGACGCTCCATCGAATGCGCCAGGCCAATCCGTTCAAACACACCGAAGACGCTGGCCATGCTCAAGCCCAGCGAGACCACCAGCAGCACTCGCGCAATCCGCGCGTACACCCGCAACCGGCTCATCACACGGCCGCCTTGAAATGCTTGGCGTAGCGCGGGCAGAGTTCGTCGCGTTTGAGCAGGATGAACACGTCCGCTACCTGGAAGTCTTGGTCCCAGCACGGCTCGCCACAGATTTTCGCGCCCAGACGCATGTAGGCCTTGAGCAGCGGTGGCATCTCCGCAATCACGTTGGAGGGGATATCCAGCGTCGGCAGCGGATTTTTCGGTTCGGCGCGTAAGTGCTCGGTACACAGATAACGTTCGCGCAGGCGTTGCATGATCGCGTGAGCCTGAATGCCGCCGTCTTGCATCGGGATGCTCGCGCAGCCCATCAAATAGCTGTAGCCACCCTGATTCAACACTTCGGCCAATTCGCCCCAAAGCACGGCGATGGTGCCGCCATTGCGGTAGGCCGGGTCAACGCAGGTGCGGCCGATTTCGAGGATCGGGCCTTGCAGATGAGCGAGGCCATGCAGGCTGAATTCTTCTTCGCTGTAGAACTTGCCCAGGCTGCTGGCGGCGGTGTGATCGAGCAAACGGGTGGTCGCCACCAGACGCCCGGTGTTCAGATCACGCACGCCGATGTGGCTGCAGTGAACATCATAATCATCCATGTCCAGACCCAGTTCCGCGCCTTTCAGTTTGGCGTTGAACTCGCCACTGAAAACGCTGAAGCGCAAGGCCTGGGCTTGCTGCAAGGCCTCGGCGCCGATCAGGCGTTCGGCTTGCAGGCGGCGTTCATTGCCGGTGTCGCTGATGCGGGCGATCTGAGTCATGTGAAACTCCGTACGGGCCTTTAACCCGTCGTGGGTTGCAGCCGATCGACTTTCTTTATGCAGCCGTGTTGTGCAAAGTCAGGCTATGTAGCCCCGGTGTCATCGCCATGAAAGTTTGGTGATGCTTATATGACAGCCCACAAGGAGCCTCTTATGCCCTGGCCAGATCTGCTGCACAGCCGTGAACGATTGCCCGCCGTTGCTGACCTTGCCGAAGGTTTTGCGACGTTGTTGCATCAACTGGGCAACGTCACGCCGTTCCAATTGGCGGTCGCGGGCGGGCGGCGGATGGCGACGCCGGGGCTGGCATTTCTGGTCGGTTATCAAGCGGCGTTGCGCATGTTGTGGCCGAGTGCGCCGCTGAGCCTGGGCGCGTTGTGTGCGACCGAACAGCGCAGTCTGCGTCCGGCGGACATGCAGACGCGGTTGAGCGATTTGCGTCTGACTGGCCGCAAGGATTTCGTCACCGCTGGTGATGCGGCGGACTGGTTATTGATCGCCGCGCGCAGTGAGGAACCCGGCGAGGAGCCGCGACTGAGCCTGGCGGTGGTGTATCCCGGCGAACCCGGCGTGACCGTGGAAAAGCTGCCGGCGCTGCCGTTGATGCCGGACATCAGCCACGGTCGCTTGCACCTCGACGGCGCGTTGTGCGAACTGTTGGCCGGCGATGGCTGGGATGCTTACGTCAAACCGTTTCGCACGCTGGAAGATGTGTATGTATTGAGTGCGATGACGGCGTGGCTGTATGGCGTCGGGCAGGACAGCGACTGGCCGCAGCCACTGCAATTGCGCTTGCTCGCGCTGTTGGCCGGGTGTGCGGAAGCGAGCCGGCAGCCGCCGAACAATCCGCCGGGGCATGTGTTGCTCGGTGGGTTGTTTGCGCAATTTGAATCGCTCAAGACCGAAATCGATCAGGCGCTGGCCGCCGGTGATCCCGAGTGGGCGGCGATGTGGCAGCGCGATCAGGGCGTGATGCAGTTGGCGGCGGGGGCTCGGGCCAAGCGGCTGGCCAAGGCTTTGGCGGAGGCCTGACAGGCCTCATCGCTGGCAAGCCAGCTCCCACAGGGTTCTTTAGTGGATACAAATTTTGTGAACACCTGTGCAACCTGTGGGAGCTGGCTTGCCAGCGATGGCGGTTTCATGAACAACAAAAATCGCCAATCTGTCATCAACCCCGACTAGGCTCAGCAGGTTCATTTCCAGAGCTGTCACCATGTTCAAAGGCCTGTCGCTGTTTCTGCTGCTGCTGCTCAGCTTTACCGTTCAAGCCGAGCAATGGCCCGGCGAACAATGGCCGGTCGGCCCCCGGATCACGGCGGTTGAAGATCTGCAGAACTATGCCTTCCCGACTCGCGATGACACTACCCGCAAAGGCATCCGCACCGATGCCCTGCTGATCATCCGCGACGGCCAGATCATCTACGAACGCTACGCCGGCCCGACTACCGAACAGACTCCGCACCTCACCTGGTCGATCAGCAAAAGCCTGATGGCCAGTGTGCTCGGCGTGGCTTATGGCGAAGGCCTGTTCAAGCTTGAAGACCCCGCCGTGAGGTTTTACCCGGCGCTGCACAAACACCCGGCGATCAAAATGGCCGACCTGTTGCACTGGGCCTCCGGCATCGACTGGCAAGAAGATTACGAATACGCCCCGCTGAAATCTTCGGTGGTGGCGATGCTGTATACCCGTGGCCACCGCGACATGGCCGCGTTCACTGTTGATCACGACAGCTACGCGGCGCCGGGGCAGGCGTTCCGTTATTCCAGTGGCGACAGCAACCTGCTCGCGGCCGCGTTGAAAACCATCGTCGGCCCGCAGCGTTATCCCGACTATCCATGGACGGCGCTGTTCGAACCGTTGGGCATTCGCCACGCCGTGTGGGAAACCGATGCCAGCGGCACGTTTGTCGCGTCTTCCTACGCCTACCTGACTGCCCGGGATCTGGCGCGGGTCGGTCTGTTAATGGCTCGCGACGGGCGTTGGCATGATCGGCAATTGCTGCCCAAGGACTGGCTCGTCTTTAACCTGAAACCTTTCAACGGATACAAGGCCCATCAGGACGAAGCCGTCCCCGGCGGCCAATGGTGGCTCAATCGCCCGGCGGATGGCGCGCCGTCACCCTGGCCTGACGCCCCGCCCGATACTTTCGCCGCACTTGGCCATTGGGGGCAGGCGCTGTACGTGATTCCCAGCGAGAAAATCGTGATCGTGCGCTACGGCGATGATCGCGACGGCAGCTACCGCCACAACGAATTGCTCAAGCGTGTGCTGAAGGCGGTGCAGCCATGAAGCGCTTCTTGCTGGTGCTGCTTGTCGTGCTGCTCGGCTGGGGCGTCTACGAACGGGAAAATCTGTGGGCCTTTCCGGACATCATCAGCGCCTACACCGCCAAGGAATATTGTTCCTGTCGGTACGTGATGAACAATGACGCCGAGTATTGCCATGGCTACGTAAAACAATGGCTGCCGACCAGCCAATTCACCGATGACAGCACCCGCAAAATCATCACCGTCAGCGGCATGGGCCGCCACAACAGTGCGCAATGGCAAAGCGAGCGTCAGGGCTGTCGCCTCGATCCCTGAGCACACCCAATCCACCTGTGAATAGAAGCCCCTGTGGGAGCTGGCTTGCCAGCGATGACGGAGTTTCAGTCACAAAAGTCCCGCCTGTGCCGGCGCAATCGCTGGCAAGCCAGCTCCCACAGAATCGGTAGATTTGCGGCGATCAAGTTTGCAATAACCGTGGGGGCGGTTAAGGTTCGTGCAGGTTTATCGGCCCCACGAGTGTTCAATGTTCAACCGCTCCCTCTTCACAACCCTGTCCAGCCTGCTGCTGGCCGCCGCTGCGCTGCCGGCGCAGGCCAATTGGTATCTGGACGGCGAGTCGTCGCGGCTGTCGTTTGTCAGCACGAAAAACGCGCATATTTCCGAAGTGCAGCGCTTTCTGGTGCTGCACGGCAAGGTCGACCCCAACGGCCGCGCCGAGGTTGAAGTCGAACTGGACTCGATCAACAGCGGCATCCCGCTGCGTGACGAACGCATGCGCAAGGAGCTGTTCCAGATCGAGCAATTCCCTGAAGCCACCATCACTACGCAAATCGACCTGCGCCCGATCAACGATCTGGCCCCCGGCGCGCAACTGGAATTGCGTCTGCCGCTGACCGTCAACCTGCACGGCAAGCAACACGAATACCCGGCCGAGCTGTTGGCGACTCGTCTGGATGACCGACGTTTTCAAGTGGTGACGCTGGAACCGCTGGTGATCAACGCCGAGGATTTTGACCTCGTCCCGGGTCTCGACAGCCTGCGCAAACTGGCCGACCTGTCGGCCATCAGTCTGTCGGTGCCGGTGGGTGCGGTGCTGATTTTCACGGCGCGCTGACATGCGTGGCGCAATCTTCCCGTGGCGTGACGGCAACCGCTTCGAATTGTTGATCGACGGCCCGCAGTTCTTCCCGCGCATGCTGGTGGAGATTGCCCGTGCCGAAGAACAGGTCGAGCTGGAGTTGTATCTGGTCGAGGCCGGAGCCTGTGCCGAGGCCGTGGTGCAAGCGCTGGTGCAAGCCGCCGAACGCGGGGTGCGAGTGCGGTGCCTGTTCGATGATTACGGCAGTCTCGCGTTTACCCTAAACCTGCGTCAGCGCCTGATCCATGCAGGCGTCGAACTGCGCTTCTACAATCGTCTGAACTGGCGGCGCTGGGTCGGCAACTTCTATCGTGATCACCGCAAATTGCTGCTGGTCGATCAGCGTCTGGCAGTGGTCGGCGGCACGGGTGTCACCGATGAATTCTGGACACCGGGTCAGGACACCAGCGAATGGCACGAGGTGATGGTGGAAATCACCGGCCCGCTGGTGCTCGACTGGCAGGTGCTGTTCGACCGTCAGTGGATCGCCAACCGTCATCGACGGGCATGGAAGCCGTCGGCGCATGTCGGTCTGCCACGCTTGCCCAAGATGCCGGACTTGGGCGAGGGCATGGGCCGTGTGGCCTACGCCGATGCGCGTCAGCACCGCGACATTTTGCAGTCGCTGTTCCGCGCCTTGAACAGCGGGCAGAAACGCATCTGGATGGCTACGCCGTATTTCCTGCCAACCTGGAAGATTCGCCGATCCCTGCGCAAGGCTGCTGCCCGTGGTCTCGACGTACGGTTACTGCTGACCGGGCCGCGCACCGATCACCCGTCGGTGCGTTACGCCGGGCATCGTTACTACCCGCGCCTGCTCAAGGCTGGCGTGCAGATCTTCGAATACCAGCCGTGTTTCCTGCACCTGAAAATGGTCCTGGTGGATGACTGGGTGAGCATCGGCTCGTGCAACTTCGACCACTGGAACCTGCGCTTCAAT
This sequence comes from Pseudomonas sp. NPDC087817, assembly GCF_044742875.1. Taxonomy (NCBI): domain Bacteria; kingdom Pseudomonadati; phylum Pseudomonadota; class Gammaproteobacteria; order Pseudomonadales; family Pseudomonadaceae; genus Pseudomonas; species Pseudomonas sp. NPDC087817. The sequence goes on along the minus strand of NZ_JBIUVJ010000005.1, from coordinate 235,993 downwards.
CTGGAGGCGAATCTTGAGGCACTGGACCCGTCGTTGACGGCAGCGGTGGTCGCGAGTTTCGAGAAAGACTTTGGGCTGAGTCAGCAGGTCAGTCTGGAGGAATGGCAGAAGCGGCCGTTGTGGCGGCGGGTGAAACAGCGGATTTGGGGTTGGGTGGATCGGTTGGTGGTCAACATCCTCGATAGACGCGGGTAACCGGAACCCCAAAAATCATTGTGGGAGCTGGCTTGCCAGCGATGAGGCCATCACATTCAACATCTTAGTTGACTGTCAGGCCGCCATCGCTGGCAAGCCAGCTCCCACATGTTTATGTGTTGCCTGAAAAAATTACAGCAACTCAAAGCTCTGCTGCGTCACGTCCTGCGAATCCAGGCCGATCTGCACGTTGAACTTGCCAGGTTCTGCCGCGTACTTGAGCTGGGCGTTGTAGAACTTCAGGTCATCCTCGGTGATGGTGAAGTGCACGACTTTCTGTTCGCCGGCCTTGAGCATGATTTTCTGGAAGTTCTTCAGCTCTTTTACCGGGCGGATCATCGAACCGGTGACGTCCTGGATGTACAACTGCACCACGGTTTCGCCGTCACGCTTGCCGGAGTTCTTCACCATGACGCTGGCGTCGAGCTTGCCGGTGGCGTTCAGCGTGGTCGATGACAGCGCCATGTCGCTCAGGGCGAATTGGGTGTAGCTCAGGCCATAACCGAACGGGAACAGGGGACCGGTGGTGTCATCGAAATACTGCGAGGTGTAGTTGCCCGGTTTGCCCGGCGTGAACGGCCGGCCAATGCTCAGATGGTTGTAGTAGGTCGGAATCTGGCCCACGGAACGCGGGAAGGTCACCGGCAGTTTGCCCGAAGGGTTGTAATCGCCGAACAGCACGTCAGCGATAGCATTGCCGCCCTCGGTGCCGCTGAACCAGGTTTCCAGGATCGCGTCAGCCGACTGGTTTTCTTCGAGGATGGTCAGTGGGCGGCCGTTCATCAGCACCAGCACCAGTGGCTTGCCGGTGGCTTTCAGGGCACGGATCAACTCGCGCTGGTTTTCCGGGATGTTCAGGTCGGTACGGCTGGAGGATTCGTGCGACATGCCACGGGATTCGCCCACCGCTGCGACGATCACGTCGGCGTTCTTGGCGGCTTTTACCGCTTCATCGATCAGCACGTTGGCCGGACGCGGGTCATCGACCACTTCCGGGGCGTCGAAGTTGAGGAAGTTCAGGTAGTCGAGGACCTTCTTGTCGCTGGTGATGTTGGCGCCACGGGCGTAGATCAGGTTCGCTTTGTCGCCGATGAGTGCGTTCATGCCGTCGAACAAAGTCACCGATTGTGCCGGCCGCCCGGCCGCGGCCCAGCTGCCCATCATGTCGATCGGTGCTTTGGCCAGCGGTCCGACCAGCGCGACTTTCGCGTCTTTCTTCAGCGGCAGGGTTTCGTTCTGGTTCTTCAGCAGGACCAGACTGCGACGCGCGACCTCACGGGCCTCGGCGCGGTGCAGACGGCTTTCGGCGTAAGTGTCGGCCGGATCATCCTCGGCCTTGCCGATGCGCAGGTACGGGTCCTTGAACAGGCCCATGTCGTACTTGGCCGCGAGGACTTCGCGCACAGCGTTGTCGATGTCTTTCTGTTCGATCTCACCGGACTTGAGCAGCCCCGGCAGCTCTTTGCCGTACAGGGTGTCGTTCATGCTCATGTCGATGCCGGCCTTGATCGCCAGTTTCGCCGCTTCACGACCGTCACGGGCGACGCCGTGCTTGATCAGCTCGAAGATCGCCCCGTGGTCGCTGACCGCCAGGCCTTTGAAGCCCCAGTCCTTGCGCAGCAGATCGTTCATCAGCCAGGTGTTGGCGGTGGCCGGAATACCGTTGATCGAGTTCAACGCGACCATCACGCCGCCGGCGCCGGCATCAATCGCGGCGCGGTACGGTGGCAGGTAATCCTGGTACATCTTCACCGGGCTCATGTCGACGGTATTGTAGTCGCGGCCACCCTCGACCGCGCCATACAAGGCGAAGTGTTTGACACTGGCCATGATGCTGTCGGCGGCGCTCGGGGTCTCGCCCTGATAGGCCTTGACCATGACTTTGGCGATGCGCGAGGTCAGGTAGGTGTCTTCACCGAACCCTTCGGAGCTGCGGCCCCAGCGCGGGTCGCGGGAGATGTCGACCATCGGCGCGAAGGTGATGTCGAGGCTGTCGGCGGCGGCTTCTTTGGCGGCAACGCGCCCCGACTGGCCAATGGCGTCCATGTCCCAGCTTGAAGCCAGAGCCAGTGGAATAGGGAAAATCGTACGGTGACCGTGGATGACGTCGTACGCGAAAAACATCGGAATCTTCAGGCGACTGCGCATCGCCGCGTCCTGCATCGGACGGTTTTCCGGGCGGGTGATCGAGTTGAACGTGCCGCCGATATTGCCGGCGGCGATCTCTTTGCGGATCAGCTCGCGGGGCATTTCCGGGCCGATGCTGATCAGGCGCAACTGGCCGATTTTCTCGTCGAGGGTCATTTGCTTCATCAGGTTGCTGATGAACGCATCCTTGTTTTCCAGGGGTACCGGGGTCGTGGCGGCCAGTACTTGATGACTGGCCAGACTGACGAACAGACCCAGCAAACACAGCTTCTTCATGAATATTTTTCTCAAGGGCCCAAACGGCAAATGCGATGCCGGCCAGCCAAAAGTTAGGGAGCGACTATTGTTGTTCGGGTACAGGCTCAAAGAAACAGAGCCAAAAACGGCAGCCGACACTTGGCAGCATGATCACGCAGGGCACTTTTTAGCCCATTGCCCCGTCGTAATCCAGCGACGCGGCCGATTATGCCCCAAGAGCCGGCCGAGAATGTTTCGCACCCGGTTTTTATAATGAAATGTGCCAAGGAGCATCACCGCGATGAATGTCAGTCCAACCTATCGCTCGCGCTTGCAGGTCGCCACGCTGCTGGTGCTCGCCACGCTGCTGACGGCGTGCGGCATCAACAACATCCCGACCCTCGACGAGCAGGCCAAAGCGGCATGGGGCCAGGTGCAGAACCAGTACCAGCGCCGGGCCGATCTGATCCCCAACTTGGTGGAAACGGTGAAAGGCTACGCCAAACATGAAGAGGAAACCCTGACTGCCGTGATTGAAGCGCGGGCCAAGGCGACCTCGATTCAGGTCGATGCCAGCACCCTCGACAACCCGGAAAAACTCAAGCAGTTCCAGCAGGCGCAGGACCAACTGACCGGCGCGCTCAGCCGTCTGATGGTGGTGTCCGAGCGTTATCCGGACCTCAAGGCCAACCAGAACTTCCTCGCCCTGCAATCGCAACTTGAAGGCACGGAAAACCGCATTGCCGTGGCGCGCCGCGATTTCATTCTGGCGGTGCAGAAATACAACACCGAGATTCGCACCTTCCCCGGCCGTCTCTGGCACAGCGTGATGTACAGCGACCTGCCGATTCGTGAAACCTTCGAGGCCACCACGCCCGGTGCGGAAAAGGCCCCGGAAGTGAAATTCTGATCCGGGGTTGCCCATGCGCGTATTGAAAATGGGCCTGGTGCTGATGCTGTGGCTGTTCGCCGTCAGCGCCCGGGCCGAGTTGACGTTCCCGGCGCTGAGCGGGCGCGTGGTGGACGAAGCGCAGATGCTTGAACCCTCGGTGCGCGCGCAATTGAGCCAGCAGTTGCAGGCCCATGAACAGGCAACCGGCGAGCAATTGGTGGTGGTCACGCTGCCGGATCTGCAAGGCACTACCATCGAGGACTTCGGCGTTCAGTTAGGGCGGCACTGGGGCATCGGCCAGAAGGACAAAAACAACGGCGCGCTGCTGATCGTCGCCCGGGACGAGCGCAAATTGCGCATCGAGGTCGGCTACGGTCTTGAGGATCGGCTGACCGATGCGCAGACCTCGGTGATCATCCATCAAGTCATCACGCCGGCCTTCAAGAGCGGCAATTTCAGCAAGGGCATCAGCGACGGCGTTGCGGCGATGCTGGTGGTGTTGGGCGGCAATCCGCTGGACGAGCCGTCGACGGTTTATGAGTCGAGCGGTGATCCTTCAGACGACTTTATTTCCCGACACCCGGCGTTGTTCGTGTTTCTGGTGATGTTGTTCATCCTGACGGTGTTTGTCTGCCAGATGCTCGGTATCCTTCCCGCCGGCCGTGGCGGCTCCGGTGGCGGCGGTGGTTTCGGCGGTGGCGGCGGATTTGGTGGCGGCGGTGGAGGCGGGGGCTTCAGCGGCGGCGGGGGCAGTTTCGGCGGCGGTGGTTCGTCGGGCGGCTGGTGAGCACATAACAATAACGATCAGGCACTTTTCGACATGGCATTACTGACTGAACACGAACAACGCAAAGTCGCCGAGGCAATCGCCCGGGTCGAGCGCGACACCGACGCCGAACTGGTCACGGTGCTCGCGGCGCGCGCCGACGACTACGCGTACATCCCGCTGCTGTGGGCCAGTCTGCTGGCGCTGGTGGTGCCGGGCTTCGTGCATTACCTGACCGGGTGGCTGACTCTGCGCAGTCTGCTGCTGGTGCAGTGGGGGCTGTTCATTGTGCTGTGCCTGCTGTTTCGTCTGCCGAAGATCACCACCCATCTGGTACCGCGCCGTGTCCGGCACTGGCGCGCATCGAACCTGGCGCGGCGGCAGTTTCTCGAACAGAACCTGCATCACACGGTGGGCAGTACCGGGATGCTGATTTTTGTTTGCGAGGCGGAAAGGTACGTGGAGATTCTGGTGGATGAGGGCATTTCCAGACGGCTGGACAACAAGAGCTGGGATGCAATTGTCGCGGCGTTTACCGAGCAGGTCCGGCAAGGGCGCACGCTGGAAGGGTTTGTCAGCTGTATCGAGGCGTGTGGAGAACTGCTGAAAGTGCATGTGCCGGTGACGCAGGTGAGGAATGAATTGCCGAATCGGTTGATTGTTCTGGGGTAAGGCCTGGATTATTCGTCGATGCAGAGATCCAGCCCCTCACCCCAGCCCTCTCCCGGAGGGAGAGGGGGCCGATCGAGGTATCTGGCGCTCGACATCGACCTGTGGAACCGAGTCGATTATGGATTTGAAGCAAAACCTTCAAACCTGAGTTCGACTCGGTAATTCAGGTCGGGCTAACTTGTGAAAACACCTCGGTCAGTCCCCTCTACCTCTGGGAGAGGGCTAGGGTGAGGGTGCTTCTGACAACCGTTGGGTAAATAAGAGCGTGTCCCCAACTCCCATCCCCCCTAAAATACCGGCCATTCCCGATTTCGCCTGCCCGAGGCCGCTTGTCCATGTCCGTTACCGCCCCTTCCACCAAACCCACACCAGACCACCACGCGCAGTTCATCGAGCTGCTGCAAACCAGCCTCGAACAGAACGGCTTCATCAAACTGGTGCTGGCCAAATACGTCGGTGAAGAGGCTGATCTGCAGCGGGTCATCATCAAACCGGTGACGGTCAAGGCGCAGCCGAATCTGTCGTTCGTCTATCGCTACAAGACCCGCGACATCACCAAGAACCTGCCGCTGAGCGAAGGCGTGGCGACAATTGCCGCGCTGTTGCCGACCTCGTTCAAAAATGCGCACTTGCTGGCCGTGACTGACGAAGCGCAGCTGGAATACAGCAAAAAGGGCAAATCTTCGCTGTTCAAGAGCAAACCTCAGCAGTTGCGCGAAGCGCCGTCCGCCGAGCACAACCGTGAGAAAAACCGTTTCCTGGAGTTGAGCCGACCGTTCCTCAAGGATCTGGGCGTGACCAACGCCCAGCATGAGTTGATCCCGGCGATGTCGCGCAAGTGGAAGCAGATCAACAAGTTCATCGAAGTCTTCAGCCATGCCCTGACCTCGTCGCCGCTGGCGCTGGACAAACCGGTGCGGGTGGCGGATTTCGGTTCGGGCAAGGGCTATCTGACGTTCGCCATCCACGATTACCTGCGCAACACCTTGAAGGCCGAGGGCGAAGTCACCGGCGTCGAGCTGCGCGAGGAAATGGTCAGCCTGTGCAACGTCGCAGCAGCGAAGCTCGATCATCCGGGGCTGGTGTTCAAGTGCGGTGACGTGCGCAGCGTCGCGCCGAGCGAGCTGGACGTGATGATCGCCCTGCATGCCTGCGACATCGCCACTGATTATGCGATCCACACCGGCATCCGTTCGGGCGCGTCGATCATCATGTGCTCGCCGTGCTGCCACAAGCAGATCCGTCTGCAAATCCAGAGCCCGGCGCTGCTCAAGCCGATGCTGCAATACGGTCTGCACCTTGGTCAGCAGGCGGAGATGGTCACCGACAGTTTGCGTGCATTGTTTCTGGAAGCCTGCGGTTACGAGACCAAGGTTTTCGAGTTCATTTCGCTGGATCACACCAACAAGAACAAGATGATTCTGGCGGTGAAACGCGCCGAACCGGTGAACCCGGCGCAGTTGTTGGTGAAGATTCAGGAGTTGAAAGCGTTCTACAACATCAGCGAGCACTGCCTGGAAACCCTGCTGCGCGCCGACGGTTACCTGGCCTGAGCCAGATCCTGTGGGAGCGACGGTGCGACGACTCGACCTGCTCGCGAAAGCGCACTGACAGTCAGCGATGATTCTGTCTGTTACGGCCCCTTCGCGAGCAGGCTCGCTCCCACATTTGATTTCACCGCGGTCTTGCGGCCGAGCATGACGGTCGCAATTACGCCGCAGGCAAACACCCAGGTGATTGGCTCGACATGCTCGCCAAAGAACAACGCCGAAAAGGCGATGGTGAAGAAGATCTGCAACAGCTGGATCTGACTGACCCGGGCAATGCCGCCCATGGCCAGCCCGGCGTACCAGGCGAAGAATCCCAAAAACTGCGAAAACAACGCCACATAGCCAAACGCCCACCAGGTCTTGGCGGACACCGCCCCTTGATGCTGCAGCGCCAGGTACAAAACCGGGCCGATCAACAAGGGCGTCGACAGCACCAGCGCCCAGCAGATCACCTGCCAGCCACCCATCTCCTTGGCCAACCGGCCACCTTCGGCGTAGCCCAGCCCTCCGACGGCAATCGCGCCGAGCATCAACAAGTCACCAGCCTGAATACTGCCGGCGCCGGTGTACAACGCATAACCGAGCACCAACGCACTGCCCAGCGCCGCGCAGGCCCAAAAGGCTTTTGACGGGCGCTCGTGGGATAACCACGCGGCGTAGAGGGCCACGCACAGCGGTTGCAAACCGTTGACCAGCGCTCCGTGGGACGCCGGCAAGGTCTGCATGGCCCACGCCGACAACACCGGAAAACCGAGAATCACCCCGGCGATCACCAGGCTCAGGCCTTTGATCTGTTTCCAGGTCGGCCACTTTTCCCGGCGCCACAACAACAGCAGCGCCGCCGGAACCGCCGCGAACAGCGCCCGACCGAGGCCGTTGAGCAGCGGATGCAGTTCCTGCACGACGATGCGGGTGAAGGGCAGGGTGAGGCTGAAGATCACAACCCCGAGCAGGCCGAGGGCCATGCCGGTGTTTTCGCGCGAGGACATGAGGGGGGACCGGAATTGAAGGTGGCTGGGAATGACCTTCATAAAGCCATAAACCGCAGCGTTCGGGCTGCTACAGCTAGGCACAGACTTATCCGTACAGTTCCAGGCCGCCATCGCTGGCAAGCCAGCTCCCACAGGTTCTGAGGCGATCACCAATCTGCTGTTCAACTCGGACACTGTGGGAGCTGGCTTGCCAGCGATGAAGTCAACTCGGTAGTAGCCGGTTGTTACCCCGCCTCAGGGATAAGGTCTACCTTGAATACTCCCAAGTATTCTCCAGAGGAGTCCTCCCCATGGCCGCGAAAAAAATCCTGATGCTGGTCGGCGATTACGTCGAAGACTACGAAGTGATGGTGCCGTTCCAGGCCCTGCAAATGGTCGGGCACACCGTCCATGCCGTATGCCCGGACAAGGCGGCGGGCAAAACCGTACGCACCGCGATTCATGACTTCGAAGGCGATCAGACCTACAGCGAAAAACCCGGGCACCTGTTCGCGCTCAACTTCGACTTCGCCAACGTCAGTGAGGCCGATTACGACGCGCTGGTGATCCCCGGTGGTCGTGCGCCGGAATACCTGCGCCTCAACGAAAAAGTTCTCGATCTGGTACGCGCCTTCGACAAGGCCGGCAAACCGATTGCCGCAGTCTGCCACGGTGCGCAATTGCTGGCGGCGGCGGGCGTTCTCGAAGGTCGCGAATGCAGCGCCTATCCGGCCTGCGCGCCTGAAGTCCGACTGGCGGGCGGCACGTACATCGACATTCCGGTGACGGATGGCCACGTTCAAGGCAATCTGGCCACCGCCCCGGCATGGCCGGCGCATCCGAACTGGCTGGCCGGTTTCCTTGGCTTGCTCGGCACCAAAATCACCCTGTAACGAGGAAGCGCCGATGTGCGAGCTCTACGTCAAGGCTGACCCGATTCTCTACGAGTCACGCTCGCGCTCGCTGCGCATTTGCGGCGTGGTGACGACGCTGCGCCTGGAGAATCAGTTCTGGGACATCCTCAGCGAAATCGCCGAAGTTGATGGTATGACCACCAATCAGTTGATCGCCAAGCTGTATGAAGAGGTGATGGATTATCGCGGGGAAGTGGTGAACTTTGCGTCGTTCCTGCGGGTGAGCTGTACGCGGTATCTGAGTCAGCGGCGGGTGAGTGCGCCGGAATTGTCGGTGGTACGGGCAGTTGTGAAATAGCCCGGGCCGAGTTGCCCCAATCGCTGGCAAGCCAGCTCCCACAGGTTTTGCGGTGTGGCTCGGTAGTGAGCACACAGATGATCCCTGTGGGAGCTGGCTTGCCAGCGATGGGGTCAGATCAGGCAACACAAATCCTGATCAGAAGAACCGCGTCACACTCACCTTGGCATTGCGCCCCTGGCTATAAGCCAGGTCGCCGCTAAGCTCCGGGCGGTAGCTTTTGTTGAACAGGTTGTCGATGGTCAGGTTGACCTCGGTGCCCTTGAGGTACGCCTGCTGCGGTTTCCAGTTGGCGAACAGGCCCTGCACGTTGTAGCGGTCGTTGGCGTATTGGTCGTAATACACGTCACCGAGGGTGTTCTTGCCACCGCTGTAGCGATCGCTCGGCAAGCGATCGGTCTGGCGCACGAACTCACCCTGCCAGCCCACTTGCGCATCCCAACCCGGAATTTTCACGCCCATGACCGCCACCCATTTGGCTGGCTGAATGTCTCGCGCCCAGACGTTTGGTCCCCACGGGTTGGTGTAGGCACCTTCGTGCTTGCCGGTCATCCACGAGTAGGACAGCGAGCCAAAAAGGTAGGTCGAGTCATAGAAGCTTTCGACCTCGAAGCCCTTGATGGTCAGGCTGCCGATGTTGCGGTAGTTGCTCATCGGACCCGAGCCCTTGCAGTCCGAATCGATCGTGCCGCCCTTGATCGCCTGATTCTGGCAGCCGACCCCGGTGGCCTTGAAGATCTCGTCGTCGATCTTGTTGCGATACAACGTGGTGCGAATCTGCACGTTGTCGTTGTCGGTGAACACATTGGAGAAGTGGCTGATGTTACCGGCGCGCCAGCCCGTGATGAGTTCCGGGTCGAGGTCGACGCTGGTTGCCGTGCGATTGCCGATGCCCTGGACTTCGTACTGCTCGTCGATCACCGGTGCGCGCCAGGTTTTGCTGTAGTCGACGAAGAACGCAGTATCCGGCGTGACCTTCCAGAACGCCGACAAACGTGGCGACCAACCCGTATAAGTGCGGTCGCTGTAATCGTGGCCCATGGCCGGATTCGGGCTGCTGTAATACGGCGCGTCGTTGGCTTCGCCGCGGTTGCGTACGTGGTCGTAACGCACCGACGGCGTCAGGGTGAAATCGCCCAGCGTGATCGCGTCTTGCAGGTAGAAAGCGTTGGTGTCGACCTTGCCCTTGGGCATGAAATACGGCTGGAAATGGCCAAAGTTGTACTTCGGCACATCATAGGCGGCGCCCGGCATCCACATGTCCGTGTCGCGGCTGTGCTTGCGGATTTGTGCGCCCGTGGTCACCGCGTGGGCCAGGGCGCCGGTTTCGAACAGGCTGATGTTGCGCAACTCGATGACGCGATCCTGGTAAGCCGTGTCCATTTTGCGACCGCCCGAGGCCGGCTGGAAAAACGCGGTGGCGTCGCGCTCGTCGGTCTGGTCAGTGTCGGATTGCGAGTAGCTCAACTTCATGTCGATCAAACGGTTGTCCAGCGGCTGGTACTGGTAGAAACCGGACCAGGTGGTGTCGAGGGTTTCGCGGTTGGCAATCAACCGTTTCAACGCGCCTTCGTAACCGTATTTCTGGATGTTGAACGCGCTCGGCGGGCTCGGGTAAGAGGCAGAGGAAAAAGGTGTCCAGCGCTGGCTTTCCGAGTGCGAGTACGACAGGCCGGCGCTGTGCTCATCGGTCAGGTGCAGATTGACCTTGACCAGTTGACCGGCGACATCCTGGGCGCTGTTGGGCAGACGCTTGGGGTTGAGCGGGTAGTTGTGGTCGCGATCCGGCAGGTTGTCGGCGAGCTTCATGTCATCGCCATCGCGTTTGGTCAGGTACACCAGCGCGTCGGCGCGCCCGTCGTCGGTGCGACCGAACACGGCACCCGTGTAAGTCTGCTGATGGTCGTTGCTGGCGTAGCCATATTTGACCATCGCACCGGTATTGCGGCCTTCTTGCAGCAAGTCCGGGGCATCTTTGGTTTCCATGTGCACGGTGCCACCGAAGCCGCCGTTGCCGGTGAACAGCGAGTGCGGACCTTTTTCCACCTCGATGCTTTTGATCAGCTCCGGCTCGATGAAAATGGTCCCTTGCTGATAGCGCTCGAAGCCGCTTTTGCTTGCGCCGTCGAGTGTCATCGGTACGTCTTCGGCCTCGCCCAGGCCCCAGATGTTGATCTTCTGGCCGCCGGGTTTCATCGAGCCGCTCATGCTCACACCGGGCAGCGTCTTCAACAGCGCGGGAATGTTGTTCGGTTGATGACGATCGATGTCGGCCTGGGTCAGCGTCGAGCGGCCGACGGTGCTGGAGTCGACTTCGGTGCCGGTGCCGATCACGCTCAAGGCGTCGAGCTGAATGCTGTCGCTGCTGCTGGTGACCGACTCCACCGGGCGCACCACGTACGTCTGGTTGACCTTTATCAGTCCGAACTGGCTGTGGTCGAGCAACTGGCGAATCGCCGCTTCCGCGCTGTAATCACCGTCGATGGCCGGAGCCTTGAGGTTGCGCAATTGCGCCTCGTCGAACAGCAACTGGATCTTCGCCTGCTGGGCGATCTGGCTCAGCGAAGTTGCCATCGATTGTGCCGGCAGGTGCAGGCTGATCGATTCGGCATGGGCTTGCATGCTGAATGCCAGGCAGGCGGCGGCGAGCAGGGTCGGTCGAAGGCAGGTGAGCGGGTACGGCGAAAACACGCGAAACATGGAATCCCCCAAAGCGGCAAAAGGCCAAAAAGGCCTGCGTCAGCAACGCAGACCGGAGGAAGACGCGGCAGACAAAAAAAACCTCACATGCGAATGCAAAATATTCTCATATGAGCTGATGTCAGCGGTTTTCGAGACGGATGCGCCCGTCGGCAAGGGCCACTGTTTTCACCGGGATCAGCGCGGGCAGGGCGTTGATCAGTGCGTCCGGATCCTCGACGTCGAGGTTGCCGGAGACTTTGATCTGCCCCAGTTTTGCATTGGCCAGCAGCACCGGTCTGGCGCGATACAGGTTCAGCTCATCCACCAGACTGGCCAGTTCGCGGTTGCGAAACGACAGGTGCCCGGTGCGCCAATCGGCGACCTGGCTGACGGCCAGCGTTTGCTGCTGCACGCTGCCGCTGTCCAGATCGACCGCCGCTTGTTGTTGTGCGCCGAGCAGCAATGACGTGCGCGGGTCCGGTGCGAAAGCGACCTGGCCATGGGCGACGCTGACTACCAGCTGCTTGTCGGTGCGCCGGACATCAAAACCGGTGCCGACCACCCGCACGGTGGCGTCGCCGGTTTGCACCCACATCGGCCGTTCCTTGTCCGGGGCGACGTCGACATAGAACTGGCCGCGCTCGAGAAAGATCCGCCGCTGATGGCTGTCGAAGTCGACGCGCAGTTGCGTGTTGGCGTTCACCGACAGCGTGCTGCCATCCGGCAATTCGACGGTGCGCATGCCTTTGGATTGCGCGGCAATCTGCTGCTGGAAAACCCCGTAGGACGTGCCCAACTGCGTGGCGAGCACCGCGCCGACCAACGCCGCCGCAACGGCAAGGGTAGGGCGCCAGAGGCGTTTGGGTTTTTGCAGCTTGAGCGGCGTCGGCCGATTCAGTTGCTGCAATTCGCCAAGATCGGCCCACAGTTCTTCGAAGGCGCGATACGCCTTGGCGTGTTCCGGTTCGCGCAGCCATTGCTCGAATGCCTGTCGGACAGCGCGGCTCTGTTGCTGGCGATTGCGGGTAAACCACGCGGCGGCCTGACCGTCGATGCTGTCGTCCGGCAATTCGCTGTCGACTTCGTGCGGGCGGTTCATTCTGGCTGCTCCATGCCGTTGTCTTGCTCAAGGCGTTGTTTGCAATGCATCAGTGCGAAGGCGATGTGTTTCTCCACCATGCTCAGCGAAATACCCATGCGCTCGGCAATCTGCGCCTGACTCAAGCCTTCAAAGCGGTGCAGCATAAGGGCCTCGCGCCGACGTGGCGAGAGTTCGGCCAATACTTCCTTGAGATGCTCCAGCCGTTGCTGGCGCTGCGCCGCTGCCATCGGATCGTGCTGCTCATCGGTAACCGGTTCGATATCGCTGTCGTGATTGGGCTGGACGATGTGCCGCACTTTCTGCCGGCGCCAGTGATCACGCAGCAGATTGCGCGCCATCTGAAACAGGAAAGCGCGCGGCTGCTCAACCTTGGCCCGGTCGCGATAGTCGAGCCATTGGGTAAATACGTCCTGGGTCATGTCCGCCGCGTCGCTGGGATTTTCCGTGCGTTTGCGCAGGTAATGCAGGATGTCCCCGTAAAACCGGCGAAATGAATCAGCCGACAGAGGATCGGGCGTGAGGCGGGGCATGGATATCCTTCTCGACGAAGCGGGGGCGCAGAAAGTCGCGGATGATATCGAGAATTATTGTCATTTGTCATGTTGGCGATTCAGCGCTCGTCCAGCAGTGGCTAAACCGGCGAAACCGTCTTTACTGTCGAGGGTTCAATCCACAGGAGCAGCAACATGTCCGGATGGTACGAGTTGAGTAAAAGCAGCAACGGCCAGTTCAGGTTCGTGCTGAAAGCGGCGAATGCCGAAACGATTCTGACCAGTGAGCTGTACACCACCCGCGCGGCAGCCGATGGCGGCATTGCCTCGGTGCAGACCAACAGCCCGCTGGATGAACGTTACGAGAAGAAGTCGACCAAGGACGGCCATCCTTACTTCAATCTGAAGGCGGCCAATCACCAGGTCATCGGCAGCAGCGAGTCGTATTCCTCGGAGGCCGCTTGCGATAAGGGCATTGCCAGCGTGAAGGCCAACGGACCGACCAAAGTCATCAAGGACAAGACCCTGCCGGTCCTCTGAACTCACTTTCAAATCCAGCATCATTCCTGTGGGAGCTGGCTTGCCAGCGATGAGGCCATATCATTCAGCATTGATGTTGACTGATACGCCGCCATCGCTGGCAAGCCAGCTCCCACAGGTTTTCTGTATTGCCGAAAAATCAGCGCAGGGTTTTGAGGATTGCCTGCAGCTGACCCCGCCCGGTTTCACTCAATGGAAACACCGGCAAGCGCGGATCGCCCACTTCCAGACCGGTCTCACGTAACCCGGCCTTGATCGTCGCCGGCAAACCGCCCTTGAGGATGAAATCCAGCAACGGCAACTGGCGGTAGAACAGTTCGCGCGCCTTGGCCATATCTCCCGCCAGCGACGCCGCGTACAGATCCAGGTTCAGTTGCGGGATCAGGTTCGGCGCCGCTGTGCACCAGCCTTTCGCCCCGGCCGCGAATGCTTCCAGCGCCAGCGGGTTGCAGCCGTTGTAGAACGGCACCTGGCCTTCGCCTAGCAATTGCAGCTTGTGCATGCGCTGGATGTCGCCGGTGCTCTCCTTGACCATGGTGACGTTTTCCACCGCACCGACGATCCGCAGAATCAACTCGACCGACATGTCAGTGCCGCTGGTGGCCGGGTTGTTGTAGAGCATGATCGGCACGCCGATGCTGTCGCCAATGGCACGGTAGTGGGCGAGGATTTCTGCCTCGGTGAGTTTCCAGTAAGACGCCGGCAGCACCATCACCACGTCGGCGCCATGGGCCTCGGCAAAGCGCGCGCGGCGTACGGCTTTGGCGGTGGTCAGGTCAGACACGCTGACGATGGTCGGCACACGTTTGGCCACATGTTTGATGCTGAACTCGGCGACCTGATCCCACTCCGCGTCGCTCAGGTAAGCGCCTTCGCCAGTGCTGCCCAAGGGGGCGATAGCGTGCACGCCGCTGTCGATCAAGCGATCGATCGATTTGCCCAGCGCCGGCAGATCCAGCCCTTCGCCGTTGGCGCCGAACGGGGTGATGGTGTAGCCGATGATGCCGTGAATGTTGGACATGGGGATGACTCCGTCAAATGGGTTTCAGTTCAGGCAATCGGCGTGTTGGCGCAGGTTCTGCCGAGCGTAATAGTTGAAAGCGGCGGCGTGGCGTTTCGGTTTCGACACCCAGTCATGCGCCTCGCGGCCCAGCTCAGGAATGATCGGCTTGATCGTTCCGGCCGCCATCGCCAACAGTTGCAGCTTGGCGGCGCGCTCGATCAATTGCGCAATGACACAGGCTTCCTCGATCGTGGTGCCGGTCGACAACTGGCCATGGTGCGACAGCAGGATCGCGCGCTTGTCGCCCAAGGCCCCGGCGATCAGTTCGCCTTCTTCGTTGCCCACCGGCACGCCCGGCCAGCCTTCGAGAAACGCGCAATCGTCGTACAGCGGGCATAGATCCATGTGCGAGATTTCAAGCGGCACTTCCAGCATCGACAGCGCAGCAATGTGCGTCGGGTGGGTGTGGATGATGCAATTGACGTCCGGGCGGGCGCGGTACACCCAGCTGTGGAAACGGTTGGCCGGGTTGGCCATGCCGTGGCCTTCAAGCACTTCCAGATCCTCGTTGACCAGCAGCAGATTGCTCGCCGTTATTTCATCGAAGCCCAGGCCCAGTTGCTGAGTGTAATAGGTGCCCGGTTGCGGGCCACGGGCGGTGATCTGTCCGGCGAGGCCGGAGTCGTGACCGCTTTCGAACAGAATCCGGCAGGTCAGGGCCAGCTTTTGCCGGTCTGTCCACGTATTATCCGCCAGGGTGTTTTGCATCTGGGTCAGCGCTTGCTTGACCAGTTGGTCTTTGGGTAGTGCTAATGTCTTGGCCATGTCTGTGTCCTTTGGGTGATTGCAAATGACACTAAAGAGGCTATATGACACAAAGTGTCATTGGCAAGCACAAATCGTCGCCTCCTCAATGGAATAACCGCTGCGCATGTCTATCCGTTTGAAATTATTGAGAAAAAAACTTGGCGTAACCCTTGAGGCATTGGCCGAAAAATCCGGCATGACCAAGAGTTATCTGTCGAAAGTCGAGCGCGGGTTGAACACCCCGTCGATTGCCGCTGCGCTGAAACTGGCGAAAGCGCTGAACGTGAAAGTCGAGGAATTGTTCTCCGAAGACAACGTCAGCCTCGACAGCTACAGCCTGGTGCGCAGCCACGAGCGGCAGTCACTGGCGGCCAATGATCAGAGCCTGGGTTATGCGGTGCTGGCGCATCAGGTCAGCGAGCGCAACCTGCTGCCGTTCATCATCTACCCGCCGAGCGAGTTCACCGACAAGACCTTCAAGGAGCATTTGGGCGAGGAGTTTCTGTTTGTTCACGAAGGGCAGGTGGAAGTGGATTTCATGAACGAGCGGGTGCTGCTGGAACGCGGCGATGCGCTGCACTTCAATGCGCAGAAACCGCATCGGATCAGATCGGTGGGCGAGGTGCAGGCGCAGTTGCTGGTGGTGGTGCACAGCGCTGAAGAGTGAATGTTCTGTTGGAGTTGGCCAGTATCCGCAGCCTGGATGTTGACGGGTTTATCGCTATCGCTGGCAAGCCAGCTCCCACAGTGTCAGGTGTCGAACTTCAAATTCTGATCCAGGCAGAAGTCCTGTGGGAGCTGGCTTGCCAGCGATGGGGTCAGAAGCCTTGCCGCTAAACCTCGACGGGCACCGACAGCTTCGGATTCCCTAGCGCATGCGTCTTCGAATCAAAGAAGCGCAACTCAACCCCCATCCCCTCGAACACCTTCGCGTAATGCCGCTTCTGGTGCTGAATGAACGCTGTACTGCGCGGATAAATCGAGACCGCCACGGTTTTCGGTTTCGCCAGACGCAACGCCCGAACGATATGAGTGTCCTGCTCACCCAGTGCATGGCCAAAGATGCACAGACTGTCGCCATGGCCCAATAACTGCTCATAACAGAACGACAGATAATCCGAACTGCGGATGGTCTTGAGCTTGTCCGCGCTCGGCCCTTCAGTGACGAACAGTGGCACGTCATCCAGTGTCTTGATCGTGTTGTTGATCGCGAAACTGCCGAGCAGTGTGCCCTCGGTCGAGGTCAGTTTGCGTGCGGTGCCATCCTGATTGCGCACCAGGTGCAGGCCGCCGTGCAGGTACAGCAGGCGCGGTTTGCCGGTGGCGGTTTCGCTCAGGTCGAAACTCGCGTTGGCACCGTTGAACAGGTCGTCGATGGCTTCGCTCTTGTGCTGCAGAGCCCAGTAATTGAGCAGGTCGTAATTGGTCGTGAACACCGTGCGATAACGTGCCAGTTCTTCATTCAGCATGGCCAGCGTCGAGGCCTGCACCAGACGCCATGGAATGTGCACAGCGTGCACGGTGTTGATCAGCGCTTCCTTGATCGCGTAGTAGCGATTGCGCGGCGCCGCCGAGCTGACGGCCAGTGCCTTGTTGACCCGGCTGGTGGTCTTCAGTGCGCCGAGGACTTGCTCGAAACTGCGTGTCTGCATTGCATCGAACACCGCCAGTTCCGACGGACTCAGCGGTTTCTCTTCCACCGTGCGGGCGTTTTCGAACAGCGAGTCGTAGCCGAAGTCGTCCCACACCGCGCGGCTGGCACCGTTACCCACCAGCAAACCCTTGTATTCGGTCGCGGCGCGCAGGGTGTTCCAGTCTTCGAGGGTCGCGTCGACATCCAGAAAATCGCTCATTGCTTGGCACATCTCAAAACATAGGGGCTGATGGGCGGCGACTTTATCACGAGCGGGCATTGAGCCAGATCAACATCGGCCGTGACCGATCGGTCGATCCTGTATCCATCCACCGAGTCGGACGGTCGGTTCGGCCCCAGTCAGGAGATACACGATGAGCAGCACCTTTTTCATTCCGGCGGTCAACATCATGGGCAGCGGATGCCTCGACGAAGCCATGATCGCGATCCGCAACCATGGTTTTCGCAAGGCGCTGATCGTCACCGACGCGGGGTTGGCCAAGGCCGGTGTGGCGAGCATGATCGCCGAGAAACTGGCGATGCAGGACATCGATTCGGTGATCTTCGATGGTGCCAAACCGAACCCGAGCATCGCCAACGTCGAGGCCGGGTTGGGGCTGCTGAGGGAAAGTCGCTGTGATTTCGTGGTGTCGCTGGGCGGCGGTTCGCCTCACGACTGCGCCAAGGGCATTGCCCTGTGTGCGACCAATGGCGGACAGATCCGCGATTACGAAGGCGTCGATCAATCGAGCAAGCCGCAACTGCCGCTGATCGCCATCAACACCACCGCCGGTACCGCCAGCGAGATGACCCGGTTCTGCATCATCACCGACGAATCGCGCCACGTGAAAATGGCCATCGTTGACCGCAACGTCACGCCACTGCTGTCGGTCAATGACCCGGCGCTGATGGTCGCCATGCCGAAAAGCCTGACCGCCGCCACCGGTATGGACGCCCTGACCCACGCCATCGAAGCCTACGTCTCGACCGCCGCCAACCCGATCACCGACGCCTGCGCGTTGAAGGCCATGACCCTGATCAGCAACAACCTGCGTCTGGCCGTGCGCGACGGCAGTGATCTTGCCGCGCGGGAAAACATGGCTTACGCGCAATTCCTCGCGGGCATGGCGTTCAACAATGCGTCTTTGGGTTACGTGCATGCGATGGCGCACCAGTTGGGCGGTTTCTACGACTTGCCTCACGGCGTGTGCAACGCGGTTCTGCTGCCGCACGTGCAGACGTTCAACGCGCTGGTGTGTGCCGATCGCCTCACCGATGTTGCGCACGCGATGGGCGCAGATATTCGTGGCTTCAGCCCGGAAGAGGGCGCGCAAGCGGCGATCAGCGCGATCCGCTGCCTGGCCAGTGACGTCGAGATTCCCGGCGGGCTGCGTGATCTCGGCGCGAAATGCACCGACATCCCGATTCTCGCCGCCAATGCCTTGAAGGATGCCTGCGGTTTCACCAATCCGCGTGCGGCGGATCAGCGGCAGATCGAGGAGATTTTCCGCAACGCGTTTTGAGATCGGCTGCATTCTGAAAGAGTTTGGCTGCTACACCGACGCCATCGCGGGCAAGCCCGCTCCCACAGTTTGCGCGGCGATACATAAATCTGTATTCGCCGCAGAACCCCGTGGGAGCGGGCTTGCCCGCGATGACTGACTTCAAGGCAGCGCAAATCCATCTGCTATTCCCATCATCCAACCGTCACCACATTCCTCTCAAACACCCCGCCAAACTGAATCAACACCACCCCGGCAATCAGCAAAACCGCGCCAGATACCCGCGACAATGTCAGCTGCTTCTCGACCAACCCGAACAGCCCAAAGTGATCCAGCACCATTGATGCAATCACCTGCCCAGCCAACGCCAACGCGACAAACCCCGAAGCCCCAAGCCTGGGCAAAAGCATCACCGCCAACGCCACAAAACACACACCAAACGCACCGCCGGCCCACATCCACAACGGCGCCTTGCTGATAAACGCCAACGACGGCAACGGCAAGCGCAGCGCCACAATCACCGGCAACAGCACCAGCACGCTCACCTGCAAGGACGCCAGCGTCGCCCACAACGGATGGCCCAATCCGCGCGCCAGGTTGCTATTGATCGCGCTCTGAAACGGCACAACTGCCCCGGCAAAAGCCGCCAGCGCCAACAAACCGGTCCACTGCAACGTACTCATGTTCTTCCTCCAACAGGTTTTTCTGGACTCTAGGCTATTCGTCGAGCAGATTTAAATTCCGTTTTGTCATCCAGAACATGCATCAAATGAATGATCTGCGCCGTATCGATCTTAATCTGCTGGTGATCCTCGACGCTTTGCTCAGTGAGCAACATGTCACCCGCGCAGCCGAGCGCCTGCACCTGAGCCAACCGGCAGTCAGCCATGCGTTGGCGCGCTTGCGCGACCTGCTCGGCGACCCGTTGCTGGTTCGCGCCGGTTCCAGTCTGGCGCCCACTGCGCGGGCGTTGGAACTGGTCGCGCCACTGGCCGAAGCGCTGGCCCAAGTGCAATCGTTGCTGGCGCCCAACACCTTCGATCCGGCCAGTGCCCGGCGTACTTTTCGCGTGGCGATGTCGGACTATGGCGCGGCGATTATCCTGCCCGCGCTGATCCGCACCTTGCGCCGCGAAGCGCCGGGCATCGATTTGCAGATCAGCCACGCCAGCCGCGAAGGCATGCTTGAAGGCGTGCTCAACGGCGATATCGACGTCGCCGCCGGCGTGTTCCCGGAAATGCCCAATGAACTGCGCAGCACGCTGTTGTTCGAAGAGCGCTACGCGTGCCTGCTCGACCGTCAGACATTGCCCGCCGACGGTGTTCTTGATCTGCCGACCTACCTGTCGCGCCCGCACGTGCTGCTGGAAATGCGCGGCAGCGGTACGCCGGAAATCGAACGGGCGCTGACCGCTTTGCGCGAACGCCGCCGCGTTGCGATCAGCCTGCCGCACTGGAACGTCGCGCCGCAGTTCATCAGCGGCACGGACCTGATTCTTACGGTGTCGTCGCGGGGGCTGCGGGAGATTGATCAGCGCGAATTGATCGTCGTGCCACCGCCGTTCGAGATACCGCCGTTCACGTTTGTGTTGGCGTGGCATAAGCGCCGGGGTGGGGATCAGGCGTTGAACTGGTTGAATCGCAGGATCGAGGAGGGGATAGTGCGCGGCTGAAAAGTCATCAAGGAGCGGGATGTGACAGTGAAGTCTGGATTGATCCGGTGCGTGGCGCTGGGTGGGTGGCTGCTGGCGGGGCAGGCGTTTGCCGATTGCACGCCGCCAGCGGTGACGGGGCAGTGGGACTTTTCTGTGTGCAAGGATTGGCCTGTCGATCCGCCCCTGACGATCACCGCGGTATCAAAATTTGTAGCGGATCCGGTGTACGCCAAAGGCGAAAAAATCGGTACCTACGATTTGGATTTATCGGTGTTGTCAGCAGACGATTCGACATCGCTCGCCACCTGGCATCAACCGTCTGCGTTTTCCACGGATGCCATCGAAATGCAGAGCGTGGAACTCGACACCGCGCGCTATAAGCTCACGCCGACGTTGCGTGCTTTCGGTGTACGGGCGATTTTCAAAGGCTCTTCAAGCGTCAATCCGTTGAATGAAACCGTACTGTCGCTCTATGTGAAGGAGGGCGGCAAATTGCGTCCGGTGCTGGATCGTCTGGTGGTTTACCGCTTCAGTGGCGAGTGGGATGGCAACTGTGCGGGCGATCGCGGGACTACGGTTCGCACGATTGAGATGGGCAAAACCAGCTCTCACGGATTTGCCGACCTGATCCTCAAATCGGTCACCACCGGGCTCACCGGAGAAGGGCCACCGGACACCTGTGAAATCAAGACCACCCATTACAAGCCCGAACTGACCACGCTGCGCTACGACGGCAAATCTTACGTTTTGCCTAACGATGTTCAAGGCCTGTAACCAACCTGCCACACTCGACTTTTATCAAGGAAGAACAATGTTCAGCCCAACCAGACTCCTTATTGCTCTCGGTTTTCTGGCCATCACCGCCCAAGCCCAAGGCGCCTGTACCACCAAGGCCTATGACGGCCAATCAATGTCACGTTGCGTCGTCTGGCCGGCCTTCCCGAATCAGGCGATCTCAGTCAAGACCACGTACCTTGCCGACTCCGGCGGCGACGATGCCGGGGTGCTCGATCTGGATCTGGCGATCGTCAATGCCAGCGACGCAAAAACCATCGCCACTTACCGTAAACCAGGCGCGTACAACTCTGATGCCATTCGCTTTGACGATCTGCGCATCGACACCGGCCGCTATCGACTGGCGCCGGACATCCGCGCGTTTGGCCTGCGTTCAATGTTCGGGCACAGTTCCAGCGCGATTCCCTACGAGAAAACCGATCTGGCGCTGTATGTCCGCGAAGGCAATGAGCTGCGCCCGGTACTGGAAGGCTTGGTGGTCTACAAGAACCACGGTGAGTTCATGAGCGGTTGCGCGGGCTACATGAAGAAAACCCGCAGGACGCTCGAAATCGGTACCACCAGTCATCACGGCCTCGCCGATCTGATCATCACCACCAGCGGCAGTAAGATGAAAAACACCCAGTCGGGCGATCAGTGTGTTTCGAAAACCACCGACCTGAAGAAAACCCAGATCACCCTGACTTACGACGGCCAGCAATACGTCGTCCCTGAAGACCTCAGAGGTTACTGATCCGATGCTCACCGGCCTCAACCACCTGACCCTGGCCGTCACTGATCTGAATCGCAGCCTGGCGTTCTATCGCGACGTGCTGCAATTGCGCGTCGACGCGACGTGGGATGCCGGTGCCTATCTATCGCTGCCCGGGTTGTGGCTGTGCCTGTCGCTTGACCCGAAACGAAACGCCGAGGCGTCCGCCGACTACACCCATTACGCTTTCAGCCTGAATGCGGCGGATTTTCCGCTGTTCGTCGAGACTCTAAAAGCGGCCAACGTGCAGGAATGGCGGGATAACCGCAGCGAAGGTGCGTCGTTCTACTTCCTCGATCCCGATGGCCACAAGCTCGAAGCCCACGTCGGTGGACTGGCTTCGCGGCTGGCGGCATGTCGACTGAAACCGTACGCCGGCATGCGTATTTACGACGCGCCGTGATCTGACACATTTTGCTGATATAGACTGGCGGCCACGTGTTCTGGCGCTTGCAGGTATTCCATGACCCCATCGTTACTAATGGCCGTTCTGGCCTCGGGTTTCATTTACGGCATTACGCCGGGGCCGGGTGTGCTGGCGGTATTCGGCATCGGCGCGGCCCACGGGCGACGGGCCGGGGCAGGGTTTCTCTGTGGGCACCTGCTCGGCGACGTGGTCTGGTGCAGCACCGCGTTGATCGCGATTGTCGGCGCACGGGAAATCGGCAGCACTGCGTTCGATGTGCTCGGCGTACTCAGCGGTTTGTACCTGTTCTGGCTGGGCTGGCGCGCGGTGCGTGCGCAACGCCGCAGCGATGACCAGCCGCAAGGCGCGGCGCGCAATCCGTTCTGGCACGGCATCCTGTTCGGCTTGACCAATCCCAAGGCCTATCCGGTGGCGGTGGCGACGTTCACAGCGCTGCTGTCGAGCCGCGCCGAACTGCTCAACTGGTCGATGCTGCCAGCGCTGATCGCCCTGAGTTTCCTCGGCGGATTGCTGGCTTACGCTATCCTCATTGGCGTTGTCGGCGCGCAGCGAGTGCGCACGATTTATCAGCGCCATGAACTGCTGATCACCCGGTTGTGCGGCGTGATGTTCATCGGTTTCGCCGTCAATGCGCTGCTACATGCGCTGCCGGGGCTGATGCCGAACAAGGCTTGATTTTGCGTGCAGGGATGCGGGATCGAACGGTCAAGGATGGTTGATCAGTGCTGCATTGCCCGGACACCTGTGCTGAACCATGGAAAGCCGAAATTCCGCGCCGTTGGCGAGTTTTATCGACCTGTTGCTGGACGCCGTTTGCGCGGTGGACAAGCAGGGTCGCTTCGTTTTTGTCAGTGCCGCCTGCGAGCGCATACTCGGCTACACGCCTGAGGAATTGATCGGCCGGCAAATGATCGAGCTGGTGCACCCGGCGGATCGCCAGCGCACGCTCGCTGCCGCCAGCGAGATCATGGGTGGCGAGCCCAAGCTCAATTTCGAGAACCGCTACGTGCGCAAGGACGGCGGCGTCGCTCACATTCTCTGGTCGGCGCGCTGGTCGGAAGTGGATCAATTACGCATCGCCGTGGCCCGCGACATTACCGAACGCAAGCAGGCCGAATCGCGGCAAGCGGCGCTGTATGCGATTTCCGAGGCGGCGCA
Organism: Pseudomonas sp. NPDC087817; assembly: GCF_044742875.1. NCBI lineage: Bacteria > Pseudomonadati > Pseudomonadota > Gammaproteobacteria > Pseudomonadales > Pseudomonadaceae > Pseudomonas > Pseudomonas sp. NPDC087817. The sequence continues at coordinate 212,805 of NZ_JBIUVJ010000005.1, read as the reverse complement.
TGTGGCGGAAGATTTGCTGGCGTTGTTCAAACGTATCCACCTGATCATCGGCGAGTGGCTGCCGGCGATGAATTTCTCGGTGGCGCTCTACGACGAACACTGTGCACAGCTGAACTTTCCCTATCACGTTGACGATCACGAATTGCAGCCCGAGCAACCCGGGACGATCACCGGGCGTTTGTGTACGCAAGTGATCCGTAGTGGTCAGCCGATTCTTCTGACGCCGGACAGCGCCGATTCCCCGCCGGATTTTGCTGCATTGGTGGCCGAACAGAATTCACCGTGCTGGCTCGGCGTCCCGCTGAGCTCGAAAAACGGCACCATCGGCGCGTTGATCGTCAAAAGTCTGCCCGGCGGCGAGCGCTACACCGAACAGGACAAGGAACTGCTGCAATACGTCTGCGCCCAGGTCGCTACCGCCATCGAGCGTCAGCAATTGCACGCGCGACTGCGGCGCATGGCGCAATACGATCAACTGACTCAACTGCCCAATCGTGAGCTGCTCCGTGACCGTCTGAAGGCTGCATTGGCCAGCGCCCGCGAGCACTCCGGGCACATGGCGCTGTTGTATGTCGACCTGGATCGCTTCAAGCAGGTCAACGACACCTTCGGCCATGCGGTAGGCGACATGCTCCTGCAAACCGTGGCCAACCGCCTCAAGGGCTGCGTGCGCGAGACCGATACGGTCGCGCGGATCGGTGGTGATGAGTTCGTCGTGTTGTTGCACAGCGTGCAAGCGGTGGAAGATGCCGACAGCGTCGCGCAAAAAATCCGCCAAGTGCTGGTGCAACCCATGCGCCTGGATGGCCACAACCTGCAGATTGAACCGAGTATCGGTGTCGCCCGCTATCCCGAGCATGGTTGCGAGGAACATCAATTGTTTCGCCATGCCGATCAGGCGATGTATGCCGCCAAGCGCCAGAACCATCGCGGGCTCAATGGCTGATGCGGGTTCACCGTTCGTCGCGACGCGGGCAACTTTTCTAAACCTTTGCCAGCCAGAAAATTCTCAATCTAGGCGGGCACCTGCTCGCCACGATCAATACCAAGAGGTAGAGAATCATGCCTAATTCAAGAAACTCGAACTCGGGAAACTTCGCCAACGATCGAACGAAGGCGTCTGAAGCCGGTCGCAAAGGTGGGAAAACCACCACAACGACGGTCGATAAAGAGCCTGCGAAAACAGACATGGGCCGCAAGCCCGCTCAGAAATCGAAGTAGTCGGTGAAGGTTGTTTTGATTGAGAGGCGGGGGCGCAAGCTCCCGCTTGAATTTTGAGAGAAGGAGGGCGCGACCATGAGCCGGATGGCCACCCAAGTACGTCATTTGAGTTTTGTCACTGTTCTGGGACTGTTCGCCAGCAGCGCTTTTGCCCAGTCGCCAGCCGAATTTATCAACGATGCATCAGCCAAAGGCATGGCTGACATCGAAGCCAGCCGTCTGGCGCATCAGAAGACCGAATCCAAAGAGGTCAAGGACTACACCATCGTCGTCATCAACGACCGCACCACGGCCAATCAGCACTTGGCGAAAATCGCCAAAAAGCTCGACCTGCCCGTCGCACCGCGTGACGAGATGGCCGACAAGGCCAAGGAGATGATCCCTGAAGTGAAAGACGGCGCAACCTTCGACCAGGCCTACGCCGCCAGCCAAGTCAAAGCCACTGAAGAAGCCATTCAGCAGATCCAGCAAGAAGCACAGACCACCGATGTTCCGGAGATCAAGGCTTTCGCTGATGAGACATTGCCTAAACTGCAAAATCATTTGGAGATGGCCAGAGCGCTGCAAGCCAGCCGCTAATCTCAAGTCTTACAAGAATCCTGTGGCGAGGGAGCTTGCTCCCTCGCCACAAAGACGATTCAGCAATCATTCAAATCCTGCTTCGGCTTGCTCTTCTCGCCCAAACCTTCAAGGTTGAACACCTCCCCTTCACCCAGCGTACGGTAGTGCTTGCGCAACGCTTCAAGTTGCTTCAAATCCAACGCTTCCAGCCCCAGCATTGCGTTCTGCGCCTCCTTGGTTACCAGCAGCAACTCATCGATCTTCAAGTGCAGAATGTCGGTGTCGCGGTTCTGCGTGTTCTGAATCAGGAACACCATCAGGAACGTGATGATCGTCGTCGAGGTATTGATGATCAGTTGCCAGGTGTCGTTGTAATCAAAAATCGGCCCGGTCAATGCCCATAACCCAATCAGGATCAGCGCCCCCATGAAGGTCTTGGGGCTGCCGGCCCACAGGGCGAGCTTCTGGGAAATCTTCGCGAATTTCATGGCCGTGTTCCTTATTGGCGGAGTGCTTGAAATTCAGACACTGACGGCATTATGAAAATTCTGTTTGTTACCGAGGTATTCCATGTGAAATCGGCCTTGCGACTGGTTTCGTCATGATTGGCCTTGAGGTGTGAGTGATCGAGCTGAAATGCTTTGCAACGAGTGGCTCTGGAACTGCTCGCGTCGCTGCCTGTATCGTGACCAACCGCTGAATGCCCCGACAGGAGAACGCAATGAGTTGGTCCGCCAAACAGTACGTCGCTTTTGAAGATGAACGCACTCGCCCGGCCCGCGATCTGCTGGCGGCCATTCCTGCGGCGCAGGCGCAAGCGGTGGTCGATATCGGTTGCGGTCCGGGCAACTCGACGGAGTTGCTGGTGCAGCGTTTTCCCGGAGCGAAGGTCAGCGGACTCGACAGTTCGCCCGACATGATCGACGCCGCCCGCAAGCGCTTGCCGCTGTTGCAGTTCGATGTGGCCGAGATTGATCAATGGTCCGATGCAGGTCCGTTCGATGTGATCTTTGCCAATGCGGTGTTGCAGTGGGTGCCGGACCACGCGACGCTGTTGCCGAAGCTGGCGGGCAAACTGGCGTCAGGCGGGAGTCTGGCGATCCAGATGCCGGACAACCTCAACGAACCCTCCCACCGGCTGATGCGCGAAGTCGCCGCAAACGGCCCGTGGGCCAGCAAACTCGCCGGTGCCGCCGGGCAGCGCACTGACATGGCGAGTGCCAGCGAATACTTCTCGATGTTGCGTGCGCACTGCGCGCGAGTCGATGTGTGGCGCACCACCTATCACCATCAGTTGGTGGGCGGTGCGGCGGGCGTCGTCGAGTGGTTCAAGGGCAGCGGGTTGATTCCGTTTCTGAGCCCTTTGACTGAAAGCGAACGGGCGCAGTATCTGCAGCAGTATCTGACCGAAATCGAAAAGGCTTACCCGGCAATGGCCGATGGCTCGGTGCTGTTGCCGTTCCCGCGCCTGTTTATTGTGGCCACCCGAGAATAAACCCGGGAAGCACTAATGACGCTCCGAGAGCGCCGGATCCACTGCCGAATGTTCCCCTTGAGTTTGCAGTGGAAGACGGTACTGTCCGCACCCATTGGCGGATGTGAGACGAACGTTCTCAGAAAATGTTTCGGCATTCGGCGTAACGACAAGGGAGGGTAAACATAGTGATCTGGTTTCTAGAAGGGCAGTCCAGTCAGCGCGACATCATTCTCGGCGCGCGCGAGGCGCTGCCGGCCGACGTGAAGATTTATGCGTCGCATCGACGGGATCGCCCGGAAATCACCTCGTTCGCCGACATCAGCTTTGTGGAGCCTGCGGACAATCAGGAACGCATCGATTGGGTCATTGCGACCGCTCAGGCTCACAACATCAAAGTCATCCTGGCGGGCCGCGTTGGCAGCGTCTTCGAACAGGCTCGGCAGCGCTTCGAGGAGGCCGGCCTGGTACTGGTTACCGGCGCACTCTCTTTGGATACGTTTGATCGGGTCGATAACAAGAGCCGATTCACCGCTGAGGCAGAGCGAGCGGGGCTGGCCTGCGTGCCGGCGATCACCGCCGCCAATGCCGAAGAGATGCTCGCCGCTTATCAGACGCTGAGTGCATCGGGCGAAGTGTGCGTCAAACCGGCCGTGGGTATTTATGGCCAGGGGTTCTGGCGTTTCAAGGCAGGTGCCGACCCTTTCCGCTGTTTCGCCAACCCCGACGAGCGTGAGGTCAACTTCGACCTTTATATGCATGCCTATCGCTCGGCTGATACGCCGCCGCCACCGATGCTAGTGATGCCCTATATGGCGGGAAGCGAATGTTCGGTGGATATGGTCTGTGAAGCCGGTCGTCCGATTGCGTTTGTTGGCCGTCGCAAGACCGGTCTGTATCAGTTGCTCGAGCGTGAAGGTGCCGCTGTAGAACTCGCGCTCAAGGCAGCCGAACACTTTCAATGCGATGGCATCGTCAATGTCCAGACCCGTGACGATGCAGACGGTAAACCGCATTTGCTGGAAATTAACGCTCGTTACTCCGGGGGCATCGGTTACACCCGGGAAGCGGGTTTGAACCTGCCCGGCATCTTTGCCACTCGTCGGCTGGGTTTGCCTGAGCCTGCGGGCGTTTGGCGGCCGAACGTGCGTTTAAAAGGGGTGACCGTGGCTGCGCTAGCATCATCCTGATGTTAAATAGACATATGGAATCTGTTACCATTTGCGCGTTTTTGTCGTTCGATACGGCCCCATGCAGGAAGCAAGACAAGGAGTTTTCAAGGAATGATGGTGCTCGCGCCTGGCGCAAACACCGCAGTATCAAACGCCCGGAGTGAATGGACTCTGGAATGTGGAAACTCCTCGGCTTTCGGGGAGTACGCCGCCGTTGCCATATTGCCGGTTGACGAAAAACGCCGCCCGAAAGGTGATGCCGCCCTTTTTCAGACGCCACGCGCGTGGATGGAATGGGTCGGCGATCAGCAAAAAGTCGGTTGCAAGCTGAACCTGGATGAAATTCCGGCCGGCAGCGACCGTGTGCTGCTGGTGGTCTACACGTTCTCCGCCGTTGGCCCGGTCAGTGAGCTGAAGAACCTGCGCCTGCAGGTGGATGGCCAGATCGAGTACTCCTTGGATCTGCGCGAAAACGGCGAATCCGCCATCATCATCGGCGAATTTTACAGCCGCAATCAGCAGTGGAAATTTCGCGCACTGGCCGAAGGTTCTGCCTACGGGCTGGCGGCACTCGGCCGTCGCATCGGCCTCGATATCGACGAAGCCCACCCCAATGGACGCCAGAACGCGCCGGGCTCCGGCAGAGCCCCGGACAGCGCCACCGGCACTGCTTTTGCCGTTTCTCCTACCCATGTCATGACTTGTGCCCACGTCATTGAAGGCATGCGCGAGATTCACATTGCCTCGTTTGACGGACGCTATCGTGTCGACCCCGTGGTGGTCGATCGGCGCAACGATATTGCTCTTTTACGGGTGATCGACTGCCCGCCGTTGAAACCGGTGGCTTTCAAGTCCGGATTCGGTTGCGATCTGGGTGAAGACATTGTCGCGTTGGGCTTTCCGCTGGCCGGTTTCGCCGGTGGCGGCGTCCACGTCACTCAGGGTGGTGTGTCGGCGCTGTTCGGTTTGCGCAACGATGCCAGTCTGTTGCAGTTCACAGCGCCCATTCAGCCGGGCTCAAGCGGCAGTCCGCTATTCGATTTTTCCGGTGCCGTGATTGGCCTCGTGACCTCTTCGGTACCCGATGCGCAAAACATGAATTTTGCGGTGAAAGCCTCGCTGCTGGTTTCGTTCCTCGATGCCTGTCGGGTCGATGGAAAAATAAATGCGTCTGGCCAGACGTTCACAGCGGCGCAGTTGGCTCGCGAAGCACAAGCATCAATGTGGCGGGTGGAAGCCACAAATCTCTGATTCACTTTTGAATTGAAACCCACGGAAGAGGCGCTGGATCTTCGATCACACGCCAAGTCAGGAATTGTTAATGGAATCTGGTACAGCAACGAAAGCGCTGAGCGCACAACTGATGCGTGGACGTCTGGACGTCAACGTTGATGATGCTGTCATTGCCCCCGAATCACTGTTCGGCTTTGCCGAACGACGTAATCCGAAGCGCGCATTCCTGTTCGTGTCGAAAGTACTCGGACGGCATATTCCGGTCCGGCCATCAGTGATGGCCGCCAGTTTTGAAAGTCTGGCCGCCGAAATTCCGGCGGACCTGCCAGGCCCTGTGCTGGTCATCGGCATGGCCGAAACCGCAGTCGGCCTCGGCGCCGGCGTTCACCGTGCGTACAGCGCCACTCGCCCCGATACCGTGTACATGGTCAGCACCCGTCACCCCACCGGGACCGAGTTGTTCGCCCGTTTCGAAGAAGAACACAGTCACGCCAGTGCGCATCTGATTCACCTGCCGGTCGATCCGCAAGTGCGTGAGCAGATGCTCAGCGCCCGTTCATTGGTGCTGGTTGATGACGAGGCCTCGACGGGCAAGACGTTCATCAATCTGCATCGGGCGCTGGTCGATGCCGGTCTGGATAAACTCGAACAGGTCGTGACCTGTGTACTCACGGACTGGTCCGGCGGCGCGGTGCGTGATGCGCTGGGTGATTGCGCGCATCAGGTTTCCCTGCTGCAGGGCTCGTATCAATTCCATGAAGACCCGGATGCGCCTTTGCCCGACATGCCGGCGGTGGGCACCATTGCTGCCGGTGACTGGCCGGTGAGCGCGGAAAATGACTGGGGCCGCCTCGGCGTGCGGGCTGTCGCCGACACCCTGGCGCCAGGCCTTCAGGTACAACCGGGTGAGCGGATTCTGGTGGTGGGCACCAGCGAGTTTGTCTGGCGTCCGTTCCTGCTCGCCGAACGTCTGGAACGTGCTGGCGCCGATGTCCATTTCAGTTCGACCAGCCGCTCGCCGATTGCGCTGGGCCATGCGATCGAGCATGCCTTGTCGTTCGCCGACAACTACGGTCTGGGCATTCCAAATTTTCTCTACAACGTGCGTCCGGGTCAGTTCGACCGGGTGCTGATCTGTTCGGAAACCCCACAGCAGGCAGTCTCTGCCGAACTGTTGAAAACCTTGAATGCGCAGGTGATCGTCGATGCCAAGTAACCGTCCGTTGACGCTGGTTGATCTCGACGACACGTTGTTTCAAACCGCACGCAAGATGAAAGAGGGCACACCTCGCCACACAGCGACCCTGGATGTCGACGGTCAGCCCAACGGTTACATGAGCCCGGTGCAGAAATCGATGGTCGAGTGGCTGCTGGCGACGACCGATGTCGTCCCGGTCACGGCGCGCAGCGTGGAGGCGTTCAGCCGGGTCCGGTTGCCCTTTCAGCACGGTGCCATCTGCTCCCATGGCGGTGTGATCCTCGGCGCGGACGGCACGCTCGACCAGGCCTGGCAGGCGCGCATGGAAGACCTCCTCGCCAACTATCAGCGCCGCCTGCCGGAGCTGAGTGAGGCGACGCTGGCCATCGGCAAGCAACTGGGCATTTCCCTGCGCGGCTGGGTGGTTGAAGAGCAGGGCTTGCGCCATTACGTGGTGACCAAACACAACGAAAGCAGTGACGACGTTCTCGACGCGGTGCTGGCTGAAGTCCGGGCGCAAGGCTTGCTGGATGGCCTGCACATTCATGGCAACAGCAACAATCTGGCGTTCCTGCCGCAAGGCCTGTCGAAGCAAGCGGCGGTTCAGGAATGGTTGCGCCGTGATCGTGAAATCAACGGTGAACGCCCTGTGCTGGGCTTCGGCGACAGCATCACCGACCTGGCGTTCATGGAGGAGTGCCACCTGTGGGCGACCCCGACGCGCAGCCAGTTGGCCAAGCGGGCAGGGGCTTCGATCCATGAGTGATGCGATCTCCAGCCTGGTGACGGTGGGCAGTGCGAGCTACGCGCCGGATGACGTGCATTTCCTGCTGCAAGCGGTGCAGATGGACGTGACGGACGTCGAGGAAAAAGAGCGCCTGATTCAGACGAAGCAGAAGCACTATTCCGAAATGATCAGTCTGGAAAGTGCCCCAAGCGATGTGCACAAGGCCCTGTACGAACGGGTGCTGTCGCAGAACGGTGCGCGCATGGCGGCCGATGTGCAAGCCCTGGCGCTGGGCTTGAACGAGACCTGCACCGGCGCTTCGATTGTGCTGGTGTCGTTCGTGCGCGCAGGCCTGCCGCTGGGTGTGCTGTTGCGTCGCGCGCTCATCGAGATGGGGCGCGAAGCCTTCCATTACGGCATCAGCATCGTCCGTGATCGCGGCATCGACACGGTTGCTCTGGAAGCCATTATCCAGACCCACGGGGCCGAAAACATCGTCTTCGTCGATGGCTGGACCGGCAAGGGCGCGATCAGCGGCGAAATTCAACGCAGCCTTGGCGCAGATGCACGTTTCCCGAAATCTCCCCGACTGGTCGTGCTGGCTGACCCCTGTGGTCGCGCCTGGATGGCCGCTTCGTCCGAAGACTGGGTGATTCCGTCGGGGATTCTCGGCGCCACTGTCTCCGGCCTGGTGTCGCGTTCGATCTGGCCTGAAAACGGCGGACTGCATGGCTGCGTGGTCTACGACCACTTGCGCGAACACGATGTGACACAGACGTTCATCGAGCAGATCGAAACTCACCGTAAAACGTTGGGCATCGTGCCGAAAGCCGTGCCATGGACCGACGCACAGCGTCTCGAGCTTCAGGGGGCCGCCACCCACGTCGTTGCAGCACTGGCAGCACGTTTCGAGGTGAGCAACCTCAATCGGGTCAAGCCAGGCATCGCCGAGGCGACCCGCGCAGTGTTGCGCCGCGTCCCGCACCATGTGCTGATTCGCGACCGCAACGACAGCGACGTGCAATTGCTCATGCACCTGACCGAAGCCGCCGGCGTACCGGTGGAAGAGGTCGGCGCGCAGTTGGGCCCTTATCGGGCAGTGACGATCATTCGGAGTCTGGGCTGATGAAGATGCTTTCTCCTTACGCCCTCGGGGCCACGCTCTACATGCCCGCAACTCGCGCCGATCTGTTGGACGTGGTGTTCCGCACCAAGCTGCCGGAACTGCGTTCGCTGGTGGTGTGCCTGGAAGACGCGGTCGCGGACATTGATATCGAGACGGCGCTAGCCAACCTGCATGGTTTGTTGACGGTCATCGAGCAACGCGGTGGTCGGCCAGAGGGCGGCCCGCTGCTGTTCGTGCGCCCGCGCGATTCACAGATGGCCGCTGTTCTCAATGACTGGCCGCTGATGGCGCATGTCGACGGCTTTGTCATCCCGAAACTGACCCTGGCCAATCTGGGCGCCTGGGAACAGGCCGTGACCAACCCTGCGCTGTTCCTGATGCCGACGCTGGAAACCACGGACGTCTTCAACCCCGGCGCGATGGTCGAACTGGGGCATGCCCTCAAGGCCAGCCTCGACCAGCGAATCATCGCCCTGCGCATCGGTGGCAACGATTTGATGGGCAGCCTCGGTCTGCGCCGCAATCCGACCACCACGCTCTATAGCACGCCGATGGGCTACGTGATTCCGATGCTGGCGGGGGTCATGGGTTCGCTGGGCTTTGCCCTGACCGCGCCGGTGTTCGAACAATTGGCGTCGCCGCAGTTGCTCAAGGAAGAACTGGAATTCGATATCGCCCATGGCCTGGTCGGCAAGACCGCCATTCACCCGAGCCAGATCGAAATCATCCAGGACACGTTGCGCGTCAGCCTCGAAGACTTCAACAGCGCCAAGCTGATCGTCAGTGACGTGGCCCCTGCGGTATTCCGCCACAACGACGCGATGTGCGAGCCCGCCACCCACTACAAGTGGGCGACGAACATTCTTGAGCGCGCGCGCTGGCACGGTATCCGCCATGCGGAAAACGGTGTCGGCGAAGTTTCGATTCGCCTGGCAGAGGCCGCAGGATGATAGAGCAGATCGACAACCCCGCCGCGCCGCAGCGGCCAGTCCTCGCCGTGTTTGATTTCGACGGCACGCTGACCCGGCACGACAGTTTCGTGCCGTTTCTGAAGTTTGCGTTCGGCAAGCGTGAGTTCAATCGGCGCCTGCTCCGACTGGCGCTGCCCAGCCTGCGATTCGTCGCCCGGCGGATGAGCCGTGACGAACTCAAAGCGCAGTTGATACGCACGTTTCTGAGCGGTGTGAAGCTTGAGTGGCTGCAACAGCAGGCCACGAGTTATTGCGCGCAGGCCTGGCCGCGCCTGATGCGTCCGTCAGGGTTGCTGGCGATCGAGGCCGAGCTCAAGTCCGGTGCCGTGGTGACGTTGTGTTCCGCCTCGCCTGCACTGGTCTTGCAGCCTTTCGCCGAGCGCTTGGGCATCAATTTGATCGGTACGGAACTGGAAGTGGTGGACGGCGTATTGACCGGGCACATCACCGGCGACAACTGCCGCTGCGCGAACAAAGTCATCAGGCTGGAAGCGGTTTACGGCAGTTTGCTGCAATACCGGATCAGGGCCTGGGGCGATACACGCGGCGATCACGAATTGCTCGCGGCGGCCGAAGATGCGCACTGGCGGCACTTTCACCCGTCATGGCGGCGTGGACGCCTGCGGGTAAGCAATGGAAGAAATCCGGGCGTGCGCGATGCGCAGGCCGACCTGCATGAGGCGCACACATCCGAGCGCCCCATGAACACCGATGACCAACAAGGAGCGTAACGATGGCACTTACCCTAGAAAAAAAGCAGTCCATTTCCCTGGAAAAAACCGCTGGTACGGCGCTGTCCAGCGTCAGCCTCGGCCTGGGTTGGGACCCGGTGAAGGCCGGCTTTCTCGGCAAGCTGATGGGCAATGGCGGTGATATCGACCTGGACGCTTCGTGCATCCTGCTCGACGGCAGCCTGCAGCCGGTCGATCTCGTCTGGTTCCGCCAGCTCAAGTCGCAGGACGGCTCGATCCAGCATTCCGGCGACAACCGCACCGGCGAAGGTGCGGGTGACGACGAAACCATCCACGTTGACCTGCAACGTCTGCCGGCCGTCGTCCAGCACCTGGTGTTCACCGTGAACAGCTTCACCGGGCAAAACTTCGAAAAAGTCGAAAATGCCTACTGCCGCATCGTCAACGCCAGTAACAAAAACGAACTGGCCCGCTTCAATCTGTCCGAGCGTGGCGCTCACACCGGTATCGTCATGGCCAGCCTGTCCCGCGACAGCGATGGCTGGAAATTCACCGCGATCGGTCAGACCACCAATGGCCGCACCGCCGACGATCTGGTCAACCTGGCCGTTCAGGCGCTGCGTTAATGGCGACCCTTGCTCCGGGTGGCAACGCGCCAGTTGCCAGCGGCCCGCTTCGCGTCGACATCAATTACTCGCCGATTCCTGGCGCTGACATTGATGTCTCGGCCTTTGTTCTGGGAACCACGGCAAAGGTTCGCGGCGATGGCGACATGTGCTTTTACGGGCAACCGAGCGTATTGGGCGGGGCAGTCACCCTGTCCGACGCCTCGGCGGGTCGTGCGGTGTTCACGGTCGATCTGAGCCGACTTGAAGCGGCCGTGGAAAAGGTCGCACTGACCGCCACGATCTACGAAAACAAGGCCAGTTTCGAGCGCGTCTCGCAGTTGTCGGTGGTGGTGTCCGGGGGCGTCGAAGCGCAGATCCCGACCAGTGGCATGAAGGAAACCGCGCTGATCCTCGGCGAGTTTTATCGTCGTCAGGGCGAGTGGAAATTCCGCTGCGTCGGACAGGGCTTCAACGGTGGACTTGAGCCGTTGGCCAGGCACTTCGGTGTGGATGTGGCTACTCCGGCAGCAGCGCCGACACCGGCTCCAGCCCCAGCCCCAGCCCCAGCCCCAGCCCCAGCCCCAGCCCCAGCCCCAGCCCCCGTGCCGCCAGCGGCTCCTGCGGCAGCGAAATCGTCGATCAGCCTGAGCAAGGTCACCCTCGACAAGACCCGCAGCTCCATCAGTCTGGAGAAGACGGCGGCCGGCTTCGGTGAGATCAAGGTCAACCTGAACTGGAACAAGCGCAGCTCCGGCGGCTTCTTCCGCAGCAGCACCTCGGTCGACCTGGACGTCGGTTGCCTGTACGAGTTGCAGGACGGTGAAAAGGGTGTGGTGCAAGCCCTTGGCAACTGCTTCGGCGAATTGAAGCATGCGCCTTACATCCAGTTGATGGGCGACGACCGTACCGGCTCCGTGGCCGGTGGCGAATGGATGCACATCAATGGCGGCAAGTGGGCAGAAGTGCGCCGCATCCTGATTTTCGCCTTCATCTACGAAGGCGCGCCGAACTGGCGCGAGACCGACGGCGTCGTGACCATCTACATCCCGAATCAGCCGGACATCGAGGTTCGCCTCAACGAAGAGGGCGGTCGCCATGGCATGTGCGCCATTGCAATGCTCGAAAACGTCAACGGTGCCGTCAAGGTTTCCCGGCGAGTGGATTTCCACCGCGGGCATTCGGCGATGGACGAAGCCTACGGCTGGGGCATGAACTGGCGCGCCGGCTCTAAATAGTTACCTTGGCGGGGCTTGGTGCCCCGCCCTTTGAGAGGACCTCAAAATGCTTGCATGGCTTAAAGAAAACGCTGCATTGGCGCGGGACAAACTGACCACTGAGGTGAGCAAGTTCAAAAACCAGAAATTCATGGAGGCCACGACTGCCGCGTGCGCAATCGTCGCCGCTGCAGACGGTGAGATCTCTTCCGCCGAGAAAACCAAAATGGCCGGGTTTATCAATAACTCGTCGGAATTGAAGGTTTTCAACATGGCCGACGTCATCAAATCCTTCAACGGTCACTGCGAAAAGTTCGAGTTCGACTTTCAGATCGGTCAGGCGGAAGCGCTCAAGGCTATCGGCAAGATCAAGGGCGATGCCGGTGCCGGCCGCCTGCTGGTGCGTGTCGCGTGTGCCATCGGTGCGTCGGATGGCAACTTCGACGACAAAGAAAAAGCGGCATGCCGTCTGATTTGCCTCGAGCTGGGATTGAACCCGGCTGATTTCGAACTTTAAGGAGCGGTACCTTGGACAGTCACATTGGATTTCCCCCGCTGACCATGGCGGTGTTCGTCGGTATAGCGCTGGGCGCGCTGCTGCTCGACATGGTCACCCACCGTGGGGACAAACCCATTTCGCTGGCCAAAGCCTCGATCTGGTCGATTTTCTGGATTGCGATCTCGCTGGCGTTTGCAGGTTTTCTGTATGTGCAGCACGGGCCGGATGTCGCGAGCCTGTTCGTCACCGGTTATGCGCTGGAAAAAGTCCTCAGCGTCGACAACCTCTTTGTATTCATGGCGATTTTTGCCTGGTTCAAAGTGCCTGATGGCATGCGTCACCGCGTGCTGTACTGGGGCATCATCGGCGCGATCGTATTCCGTGGGATCTTCGTTGCTATCGGTACCGGTCTGCTGGCGTTCGGCCCGTGGGTCGAGATCGTGTTCGCCGTGATCGTCGCCTGGACAGCCATCATGATGCTGCGCAGCGGCGGTGATGACGAAGAAGAGGAAGACTATTCCAAGCACATGGCTTACCGCTTTGCGCAAAAACTCTTCCCGGTATGGCCAAAGCTGCACGGCCATAACTTCTTCGTGTCGCGCAAGCAACTCGAAGTGGAACTGAAGAAACCCGAGAACCAGGGCATGACACTGGCGGCGAAGGGCACCATTTTCGCCACGCCACTGTTCCTTTGCCTGGTGGTCGCAGAAGTTTCCGACATCCTGTTTGCCTTCGACTCCGTACCGGCAGTCATCGCCGTGAGCCGCGAGCCGCTGATCGTTTACTCGGCCATGCTCTTCGCCATTCTCGGCCTGCGGACCATGTACTTCGTCCTGGAAGCCCTGAAACGCTATCTGGTGCACCTGGAAAAATCGGTGATCGCGCTGCTGTTCTTCATTGCCGTCAAGCTGGGCTTGAATGCAACCGACCACATGTTCCATCACGGCTACACCATCGATGCGAACACCAGTTTGCTGATCGTTATGGTGGTGCTGGCAATCGGTGTCGTCGCCAGTCTGATCTTCCCCGGAAAGGAAGAAGAAGCACCGATCGAAAACCAATGAGTAATCGTCTTCACCACAAGGAGTAATACCCCATGGCACTGACTCTTCAAAAGGGTGCAAACCTGTCGCTGACCAAAACCGACCCGAGCCTGAGCAAGATTCTGGTTGGCCTGGGCTGGGACCCGCGCGCCACTGACGGCGCAGAGTTTGACCTGGACGCGAGCGCTCTTCTGCTGGGTGCGAACGGCAAGGTCCGCAGCGAAGCCGACTTCATTTTCTACAACCAACTGAAAAGCCTGGACGGTTCGGTTGAGCACACCGGTGACAACCGCACCGGTGCTGGCGACGGCGACGACGAAGTGATCAAGGTCGACCTGAGCCGTGTTCCGGCCGACGTGGAAAAGGTGGTTTTCGTTGTCACCATCCATGACGCCGAATCGCGCAAGCAGAGCTTTGGTCAGGTGGGTGGTTCGTTCATCCGCGTGGTCAATGACGTGACCAGTGCCGAAGTGGTCCGCTACGACCTGGCTGAAGACGCCTCGACCGAAACGGCGATGGTGTTCGCCGAACTGTATCGCCACAACGGCGAGTGGAAATTCCGCGCCGTTGGTCAGGGTTATGCCGGTGGTCTGCGCGCCCTGGCCAACTCCTACGGCATGAACTTTTAACCAACCCCCAACAAAAGGAATGTGAACATGGCTGTAAGTCTGTCCAAAGGTGGCAACGTTTCGCTGTCCAAAGAAGCTCCGGGCCTGTCCGAAGTGATCGTGGGCCTGGGTTGGGATCCGCGTGTCACTGAAGGCACCGAGTTCGACCTGGATGCTTCGATTTTCATCGTGGGTGAAAACGGCAAAGTCCTCGACGACAACGGTTTCATTTTCTACAACAACAAAAAATCCACCGACGGCTCCGTCGAGCACCTGGGCGACAACCGCTCGGGCGCTGGTGAAGGCGACGACGAGCAAGCCACCGTCAAGCTCAACGGCCTGGCGGCTGCTGTGAAGAAACTGGTGTTCTCGGTGACCATCCACGACGCCGAAGCCCGCAAGCAAAGCTTCGGTCAGGTGTCCAACGCCTACATCCGAGTGATCAACAAGGCTGACGGTAAAGAGCTGGCTCGCTACGACCTGAGCGAAGACGCTTCCACCGAAACCGCGATGATTTTCGGTGAGCTGTACCGTAACGGTGAAGAGTTCAAGTTCAAGGCGATCGGCCAGGGTTTTGCTGGCGGCCTGAAGCCTCTGGCTGAAGCCCACGGTGTGAGCATCGGCTAACCCGCAAGGGTTGAGAAGGCCCCCTCGCGAGGGGGCTTTTTCTTGTCCGTCGTTCAGGGCTTCAGCGATTGCCGCCGAGTTGCCAGCGAGTCAGCGAATGATGCCCTTGGCCCTGGCCTCTTTGAGCCAGATCGGGAATTCCGCCATCAACATGTCGTAGAGCTGCTCTTCAGAGATGTCGTGCAGATCGTCCAGAGCAAAGAAACCGCAGTTGTCTACTACGCGCCCCGTCAGGGTGTCGAGTTTCTCCAGAATGCCGTAGCCGTGGCCACCGAGTCCGACGAATTGCCAGAAGATCGGCAAGTTGGCCGCCTCGACCATCAGACGGGTAATCTTGGTGCTTTGGGACACGCCGCCGTCGCTGATGAACAGCACATACATCGGTGTACCGTCATTGCTTTGCTGAAACTGCTCGATGACCTTCTGGATGACTTTGGGCTCATCGTTGATGCGGCTGCCCAGCTCCCATTTTCTCCAGCCGCCATTGTCGGTATCGATGAAGGCTTTGTGATTGCTCAACGTCACTGGCGAGAGGCGCAAAGGCTTGGCGCCGAACGCCCAGCAATCGAGTTCGCCGTCCTCATCGAACGACACCGCCAGCGGCAGTAACCGGTCGACGACTTCCTGCACCCGCCCCTTGGCGTACTGATGGTTCATCGAGCCGGAAGCGTCGAGCACCAGCACCACCCGGGCCTTGGTCTGGGTGAGGTTGGCTTTCTCCAGGCTGATCTGCGCTTTCTTCGCCAGACTGACCAGATGCGGTGCGGCGTCGGCGATTTTTTTCTCGAGGGATATTTTCACCGGGGCTGGTGCAGGTGCAGGGCTTTCGGCCACTTCGCCACCAAAGTGGTTCACCAACGCATCCAGGCCTTGTGCGTACCCTTGCAGGTTCGAGAGCAGGCGCCACTCGCCGTTTTTGCGATACAACTCGGCCACCATGATGGCTTTTTCGGCGCTGAACGTTGCGCCGGAAAAAGCGCAGTGGGCGACGGCCTGGCCGGCAGGGTTAGACACCGTGAAGTGGCTGGCACCGATTGCGCTCATCGCCCCGGCACCGTCGATGGAGGCCGTGAACACCAAGCGGTCAATCGACGCTGGCAACTGCGCAAGGTTGATCTGAAAACGCCCCTGATCTTCGATTTTTACGCTGGCGCACGGCGTGGTCGGCTGGTTGAAAAAGACCATGTAGCGTTCGTCGGAAAGTTTGCCCTGCGCGTCGACGCCGAAGCAGACGAAATCGATCACATCGCTGGACTGGATCTGTACCGCGAGTGTGAGCGATTGCCCCTGAAGAATGTTTGAAAGAGGTAGTCGTTGTCCCTGGGTGATCTGCATCTTGCTTCCTTGAGTGGTGGGTACTGCCTCGACGCACGTTTGAGTGCGCCGGATATTCTGCTGCCCGATGGAAAAGCGGGCGATTGAATCGCCCGCGCATTATCACCCTAAAAACCGGGCTGGCCGGTCGAAAGATTTGGTCTCAGCGCTGCACCGCCACCAACATCATCATTGGCCTTTCGCGCTCTTCCGCCAGCGCCGGTTGTGCCGCCACTTCGGCATCGCTCGGGCCCCATTCGTTGAGATGACGAAGGGTGAAACCAGCAGCGATCAGCGAATTGAGCAACGTCCCGACCGTACGATGTTGCTTGATCACGCCGTCGGCCAGCCAGTTCGTCACCCGCTCGCCCTCCATCTGATAACTGTCCAGTGGCCAGCGCTTGTGCCCCTCGTTGTCGATCAGCCAGCCGGGATTGCGCGGCGCCATGAAGATCGGATGCTCGATAGAGAACACAAAGTGCGAACCCGGTTTCAGCGCGGCGTAGAGGTGGGCAAACAGCCCCGGCAGATCCTTGATGTAATGCAGCGCCAGAGAGCTGTAAGCCAGATCAAAACAGCAGGCGGGCAGGTCGAGCTGTTCAAGATCGGCGCGTTCGTAGCGGATGTTCGCCGCCGAGGTGGTTTCGCGCGCGCGCTCCAGCATCTTCTCCGAGACATCCAGCCCCAGCACGCTCGCCGCGCCATTCTCGATGGCCCAACGGCTGAACCAGCCATAACCGCAACCCAGATCCACCACGTTCAAGTCGTGCATGGACGGCAATAACGCCTTGAGCGCCGGCCACTCAGGCGCCGCGTCGAGGCCGCCGATGGAGCGGTTCATCTGGCTGTAGCCCTGGAAGAATTCGGGATCGTCGTAAATGTTTTGCGTCATGGTGAAGGCTCTTTTGAGTTCGATCATCAGCGGCAAAGTGGCCGCGATTGGAATCCCTCGAAAGTGATGGCGCGTATTCGTCGATGGCCGCGCAGGGGGAGGGTGGTGGCTGATGGGGAGATGCTAGTCGGTCGGGCGGGAGGTGAAAACCGGTGGAGTGTTGTGGATCTGTAATGTCGGGAAAATCGCTATGTGTTATCGCTGCGTAAACATCTTCCGAGTGAGGCGTTTAAAGGCGTGCAGTGTTACGTCCTGAAGCCTACAAATCCTTGCGCCGTTGCCTACCGCTACGCCAGAATCCGCCGGCTTGTGCGCTTTAGGGGCGGTCGGTAACTTGGTTCGCGTCACTGATTTCCAGTGATCGGGTTTAGTAGCCCGGCATCCTCAATCTAAATAGCTGCATGAGTACCACTCAGTCAGGCGAATGCTTGCACCTGATGGTGGCTGTGCGCATGGCGCCCTCGGGTGCGCCGGATTTGGATTGGGGTCCGGTCTACTAACTTGCGCACAGCTGCCACCCATCCGTTTAGTAGCGAGATCGGTTGCGGCCTTACTAAAAGGTCTCAATCCAATGTTCAAAGTAACGCCCAATCCGCCGGAAACCGATCCGGCCTCCCCCTACGAATCACCTGATTCAAAGAAATTCCACGAAGCCGCCGAGCGCGCCCTCGACCACTACCTCAGTCCGACCGCGCAGATCATGGGTTCCACCCGCGAACCCGAACCGATGTACCTCGCCAACCCTGCCTACGACACCGAATCCTTGCTGGCCAACGCCAGCGAAACCCTCGGCTCGGCCACCACCATGCTCAACAACTTCGCCGCACTGCTCGACACCTCACACCGCAAGACAGCGCTCGGCATTGCACAGGTCGTCATGTTGGGGGAGTTGGCGGTGAATCAGGCGCTGGATAAGGTTGTGCCGGCCGGGTAATCACAAAATCGTTGATGTGTAGCAGACACAAAAAAACCGGCCCTAAAGGCCGGTTTTTTTGTAGTTGCGCCTGCGGACATTCACGATTCAGGGCGCCAACATCCGCAACGCCGCCGAAGTCAAAAACGCCGAACGATTCTTCTCCTCCGGATGATGGTGAACGTGAAGATCAATGCGCTCCAGCAGGTAGCCCGGCAGCGTAATACTTACCTTCTGCGGACTCCCGAGGCACCGACCGACATCCGCATCCACCAACGCCCAAACGCAGCCTGCGTATTTCGGATTGGAAAAGTGAGTTCCGAGTTTGCCAGCGACCGGAATGGCTGAACCACTTTCCGCCAGAATTTCGATGTGGGCCTCTATGGCTGCTTTTGCCATCTCAATGGCATCCTCTTGATCCTCTC
Source organism: Pseudomonas sp. NPDC087817 (assembly GCF_044742875.1). Lineage (NCBI taxonomy): Bacteria > Pseudomonadati > Pseudomonadota > Gammaproteobacteria > Pseudomonadales > Pseudomonadaceae > Pseudomonas > Pseudomonas sp. NPDC087817. The sequence continues at coordinate 194,287 of NZ_JBIUVJ010000005.1, read as the reverse complement.
CTGCAGAAAAACACCCCGGCAGATCCGGCACTTCAACACCCCAGGCACATTCACCGTCACTGGCAGAGATCGCGATTGGATAGAGCATCTGGATAATCCCCTTGAGCACGCAGCGCTTCTTATCGTTAGAGAGAGCAAAGGGTAAAGGGGGATGGTGTATCTGCAACCAACGGTGTGTTTCTGAATCGTTCTGCAACGGGACAAACGGTTAAAAACCGGAATAGACAGTGGGGGGCGGTCAATACCTGAATGAAAAAGCCCGGCACTTTGCCGGGCTTTTTTTAAAATTCAGTGAGGTAATCACGCCTGCTTTTCACGCGCCGCCGACATCACTTCATTCTGTTTTTTGGTAGCTTCGGTGAGCACTTCACTGTAAACGCGCTTCTTCTCTTCCGATTTCGCATTCCGAATGAAGTCTGCGAATGAACTCGTGGACTCCTTTGTGGATCCGAATTTCATGGGGTTGCTCCGTCATTGATCCCAAGCATGACCATCAGGTCGTATCTCGTATGCCTCGGTCGAATCCTGCGTCCTTCGGCTTCCTCACGGGCTCTGACAAAGGACCATGCAAGTCTAGGATCTTGATAGACGTAGAGAATTTGCACGAATCTCCCTTTGTCTAGGCAGCGCTGCACATTTTTCCTAGCGATCTCTATATTGGAAAGCGTGCCGTCCAACAGGAAAGTGTTGTTGTGCAATGAATTTTACAAATGAAAAATGTAGAGATCCGCTAGGATCTAAGCAAGCATCATAACTGGGGAGTACCTATGAAAATTGTTGATTCGGTAGCTAAGGCACTTGCGGATTGGCAATTGGGCGATTTGGAACCTGCCATGATACATGCGTGCAATGCGATAGATGGTACTGCTAAAAAAGCTTATCCCGAAATAGAAGGAAGCAATCTGCGATTTACGACTTTAATCCGAGATAACTATTCAATACTTGGGCCGATGGCGATTGCCGGATTAGATTTGGATAAAACCCGATACAACGTAAAGTTGGACAAGCCTAAAGCTTCGGGGGGTAAGCCGGATATCGCAGATGTTATCTATGGTGTACATAGATGTAGCCATAATCATGGGCAGGACCTTCCAGATGGCTACGAACTCATCCCAGGGCTTAACGGCTGTCAGATAGATTTTGTTACAGGCAAGGTTAGGCTAAGTGAGAAGGTGATTTTTGGTTTGTTGGCAATTGCTGTCTTTTCACCAATTAATGCTAATCAGAAAACTTCCAATGGGTGTTTTCTGAAATTCAATGATCATGAGTTCCCGATTAACGATTGGTGGGGGCGGGCATCAGATTTTTTAGCAATAGTTGATAATGAGCCGTCTCCGGTTTTAACAATTTTTGAGTTCGGAGATGAAGCCAGCACACCGGTGAATAAGGCGCCGGAAATACACATTAAACTCTACGGTAAGGGAGTGAAGGAACCTGATTAGTTTTCCCTGAGCTATGTCACATTGTCGGGTAAGAAGCGGTAAACCAATCAAGCTAAGCTAGAAGGCAGGATCTGTAACGGATGAAAAAGACAAGGCGCCACCGGGCGCCTTTCTCATAAGTGATTTTAGATTCTGCACCACCAAGATTGCGCGTAGGCGCATCCGTCGATGAACTCAATGCCACTGAGGACAAAGCCTGTAACCGCTATTCCTGCCAACTTCGCGTCCAGCAGCTTCGGCAACGGAGCCGAGAAAAGGGGATCGTCGTAGATGTTTTGAGTCATGGGGGAGTGCTCTTTTGAGTTCGGTCGTCAGCGGCAAAGTGGCCGCGATGGGGTTCCCTCGAAAGTGATGACGCGTATTCGTCGATGGCCGCGCAGGGGGAGGGTGGTGGTCGATGGGGAAATGCTAGCGGGTCGGGTGGGAAGTGAGAACCGGGGGAGTGTTGGGGAACTGTAATGTCGGACGATTCGCCGGTTTTTTGCTAAGGGTGCGAGAGTTTACTGACATAGCTCGCACTCTCCTGATGGGCAACATCAGGGAGTACGAGAATGAGTAACGACACGGGTAAGTGTCCAATTCCGGGACGTACGCCCTGGTTGGCTCAGCGGCGCAGAAGGCGGTCTAGCACCAGCAGGGCGACTGCGCCGATTGCAAGTGCGGCAACTGGCTTTTCTTTGACGAACGTAGATACGCTGTCCAGGGTATCGCCATAGGTTTTGGTCAACTGACCAGCAGCCTGGCGCCCGGCGCCTTCAGCCTCCAGCGTCGAATCACCAATCAGTTTTCCGACCGCGCTCTGTGCCTTGCCGGCCAGCTTTTCTGCTACGCCTTCTACCTGTTCACTCTTCATGATTCATTCAACCTTCGTGTGTCAGTGGGGGAATCCGGTCAGCTCTATGCAAGTGATTAACCTGCAAGATATTAAGGGCGCGAGCCTGATGATTAGTTCAATGAAGATGAGCTTGAGGAGCTGTCCGCGAACAGTGACGTTCTTGCATGGCGATCTGCAGCAGTCATGGCCGTGAAGTGAGCGATTTTTGTAATAGAACCCCTCACAGCGAGAGGGGTCTGCTCTTGTATTACTTTTGGGAATAGATCCAATGTCCGCTCAACACAGCCTTGTAGTACTCGCTCGGGGAGGATATGCCGCTCGCGGAGTGCTTTATTTGATCATCGGTATCTTCGCATTGCTGGCCGCACAAGATTCGACAAAACCCAAAGACAGCCACAAGAGTCTGGAAGCCTTGCTAGGCCAGCCATTCGGGTATTTTTTAGTTGGCGTTGTGGTGGCGGGGCTGCTCGCATTTGCGGCTTGGCGTGTCCTGTAAGCTACGCGTGATGTCGATCATCACGGCAAAAAACTCAAAGGCCTGGTGATTCGCGCCGGCCTGTTTGCGGGAGGTTTGGTTAATGGTGCTCTGGCGTTCTTTGCATTGGGTCTGCTCATAAGCGGCATTCGAAGCTCAGGCAACTCCGCAGGGCAAACCAAAGATTGGCTGGCACATCTTTTGTCTTGGGAACACTCGAATTTGCTGGTGTACCTGATCGCTCTCGTTCCGCTTGGTGTTGGTATTGCTCACATCATCAAGGGATGGAAGGCGTCGTTCGAGAAATATTTTGAGGCCGACGAACACGTCATGCGCTACGTCCGTCCGGTGTCTCGGTTCGGTCTGATCGCCCGTGGAGTCGTGTTTATAGAAATTGCATTGCTGCTGGCAATCAGCGGTTCCACTTATCAAGCCATGGATCCACCCGGTATGAAGGAAGCCCTCGATGCGCTTCAGAACCTGCCTGCTGGCTGGCTGATTTTGATAGTGATGGCCTTTGGGTTGATTGCCTTCTCGGTTTACAGTTTCTCTGAAGCTTTCTGGCGCAAGATAAATATGGATGTGCCAGGAGTATCGCGAACATAGGTGTCGCAATAATCGCGATCATGGTCATAAGGTCATGTCTCGTATGCCAACCGGACGAAGTCTTATAGCGACCGAAGCGTAAAGAGGGCTGGCGAACCTGTAATCAACGGTGTTTCCTGATTGTTCTGCGCTGGCTAAGTATCCGCCCTCAAATCCCAGACACAAAAAAACCGGCCATCAAGGCCGGTTTTTTATTCCTGCATCCCCCGTCAAAAAACAACGTGAGACAAAAATTCGATTGGAGCGGGTGAAGGGAATCGAACCCTCGTTATCAGCTTGGGAAGCTGGAGTAATGCCATTATACGACACCCGCTCAGAGCGGCTGACTTTGTACCAGACTCGGCCACGGATTTGAAGTTTTCTTTTGTGCGCATGGCGTTACAACGTTGAAAACGGTCAATCGCGGGCAAGCGCTGCGGGCCTTGTAAACAATGTATTCAGCCCGGCAGCCTTGCTCGCGACGACGCTCTTTCAAATAGCCAATGCATGTTGATCCTGAACAAACGAGTATCGCGTGCGGCTCGCCTGCGGTGCCGGTTTCAAGAAGCCGAGCAGGGCGTTCTGGCTATCGCGGCACGCCGCTTTATGCTCCATGTCGAGGAAGTGCCCGGTAGCTTGCAGGGTGGTGAAGGTGCTCTGCGCTACGTGGTTGCCGAACAGGCGCGCATCCTCGGCGGCGGTGTATTCGTCCCATTCGCCGTTGAGAAACAGCACCGGTACGTTGATTCTCTTCGCCGCGTTCAAATAGCACTGGCGATCGCTGTGCAGCACGTCACTGATGTGGAAGTGCATCTGCCCGTATTCGTGCTCGGCCAGGCTGCTGACGTGGCGATAGTTGAAGCGTTTGAACAGCGACGGCAAGTGTTTGCCGATGGTGCTGTTGACCAGTTCACCGACCCGATCGCCGTCGCGCTGGCCAAGGTAATCGACGCCGCGTTCCAGGTAATCGAGCATGTGCGCGTTGATCACTGGCGAGAACGAGCTGATCACGGCTTTCTCGATGCGCCGTGGCTGGTGCGCGAGGGCCACGAGCGTCGCGGCGCCGCCCCAGGAGAACGACAACACGTGTTCGGCGGCGAAGTGGTCGATCAGCTCCAGCAGGATCTGCCCTTCGACTTCTTTCGTCAGATGTTTCTCGTGACGGTTGTGGGCTTTTGACCGGCCCGCGTAGGGCTGGTCGTAGCAGACCACGTTGAATTGCGGGTGCAGGTTCTTCACGGTTTGTGCAAACGACGCAGTCGTGGCCATCGAGCCGTTGACCAGGATGATGGTCTTTTCTGCGGCGTCTGCGCGATAGAACTCCGTGTAAACCCGATACTGACCCTGTATATCCAGCACAGCGATTTCTGGCCTCATGTCATAAGACTCCTGGCAAGCAAGCGGGTATGCGCGCAAAAAGAGATTGCACGAGCTTTGTGACAGGTAGGCATACGCCTGGAATTTGCTTGGCCCATGTCGATCCATGACAGCGGTCGACGGGTATTGTTATTGGCGGGCAGTCTGCCGGCTGAGGCGCAACCCAGAGGGCTGACGACCGGCAAAAAGTTTCTTGGATGTATGGTGTGACTCATCGGTCACAATTTGGCCGACGTCCTGATTCAAGCAGGGGGAGGAGGATCGCGCAAGTGCCTTTGGTAAATTGTTCGACAACTTCTGCTGAGCGGTCGCCGGCTTAGAACAAATGAATCTCTTCGGTGCGCAAAGCGCGGTACTCGCCCGGTTTTAGCGCGTGATCGAGCAGCAGCGGGCCCATGGATTCGCGGTGCAGGCGCAGCACTTTGTTGTTGAAGTGGCCAAACATGCGCTTCACCTGATGGTAGCGACCCTCGACGATACTCAGGCGCGCCGACCTCGGGCCGAGCAGTTCCAGATGTGCAGGCTGCGTGGTCAGGTCTTCGAAGGCGAAGTAGATGCCCTCGGCAAACGTCATCGCATACTCCGCGCCAATGTCCTGCTCGGTTTCGACGTAATAAACCTTTGGCAGTTTGGTTTGTGGCTGGGTCAGGCGCCGCGACCAGGTGCCGTCGTTGGTGATCAGCATTAAACCGGTGGTGTTGAAATCCAGACGTCCGGCAATGTGCAAGTCGTCCTTGTCCGGTTCATCGAGCAGGTCGAGCACGGTCGGATGTTGCGGATCGCGGGTGGCGCTGACGCATCCCGGCGGCTTGTGCAGCATGAAGTAGCGCGCCGGTTTGCCCAGTTGCAGCACCTCGTCGTCGACTTCGACGCGGCTGAATTCCAGCACTTCGCTGTGCGGATCCGTGACGACTTTTCCATCAACGCGTACGCGCTTTTCCACCAGCAACAGGCGAACCTGCTGACGGTTGTAGCGGGGCAAGTTGCTGAGGAAACGGTCGACGCGCATGTTCAGGTTTCAGTGGATGGCGGGGCGCGCATCTTACGGGATCGACGGCTTGGCCGCTTGCAGTTGCGCCTCGACCTGCGCGCAACGCGGGCACAGGCAGGACTTGTTCCGCAGTTCCGGCGGCAAGGCTTCGAGCACGGCCGCGTCGATGCTGACGCCGTAGCACCAGCATGCGCGGTCGGCGGTGCGCGGATCGGCCAGGCTGCAATCGTTGCGGGCGCCGCAGGCCGGGCAGAGTTCGGGTCTTTCGATGACGTCAGGCATAAGTCGAGTGAGGCATTTCCACGCAGGTGCGGTTGCGGCCGGTTTGTTTGGCCCGGTACATCGCATGATCGGCCCGCGACAGCAGGCTGTGCAAGGTGTCTTCGCGTTGCAGGGTGGTGGCGCCGATGCTCACGGTCAGATTCAGGCTGTGGCCGTTGTAGGGATATTCGTGCTGCTCGACATGCTGGCGGATTTTCTCGGCAATTTTCTGACCGGTGTCGCCGTCGGTATCCTTCAGCAAAACAATGAATTCCTCACCGCCCCAGCGGCAGACAATGTCGGCATGGCGCAGGCAACTTTGCAGGTCGCGGGCAAAACCGATCAGCACCTGATCACCGGCCATGTGCCCATAGGTGTCGTTCAACGCCTTGAAGTGATCGAGATCCAGCAACAGCGCGGTCAATGGCTTCGTTTCCCGTTGCGCTTCGTGCAGGGCTTGCACGGCGAGCAGATCGAAGCCACGGCGGTTCGGCAGCTCGGTGAGACTGTCGAGGGTGCCCTGGGCCTGGATCTTCGACTGAAATCGTTTGATCACCCGGTTGAGCAAGGCCAGCACAATCAACGTCACCAACAGGCAAATCAACAGATTCAGATACAGCGACTGACGGATCTCGCTCAGCGCGCCGTCCTCGCGTTTATCGACGAACAGGTACCAGTTCAACTCCGGAATAAACCTAACGTTGAGAAAATGCCCCTGGCCGTGAGCGGAGTATTCGTAGCTGCCGCTGTGTGGTTTCGGCAACTGACTGACCAGACTTCTCATGCTGTCGAGTTCGCCAAGGCTTTGCCCGCTATGCGCACCTTCTGGCCCGCCCTCGGCACCGGTCAGCACCAGTCGGCCGAAGGTGTCGACGAAGTACACGCTGCGTTGATAACGCTGTTGGTACTTGTCGATCAGCTTGATCACCGCATCTACGGTCAGACCCACGCCCGCCGCGCCGATAAAGCGGTTGTGGTAGTCGTAGACCTTGTAGTTGATGAAGAACGTCAGGTTGTCCTTGTTGGCCAGATCCGGGTCGACGTTGATCTCGTACGGATCTTTCATGTCGCGCACACGGAAGTACCAGGCATCGCGGGGTTCATCGACCTTGACCTGCTTGAGCACGCCTTTGGCGTGGTAGTAGGTGAGGGTGCTGTTGGAGACGAAGAACGCAGTGTAGGCGCCGTAATGGCTCATGACTTCGTCGAGGTAGCGGGTCATCTGCTCGGGATTCTGTTCGCCGTTCACCACCCAGTCGCGCATGAAGGTGTCGCGGGACATCATCGAGGAAATCAGGATCGGTCTGATCAGATCTTTCTGGATTTCCGAATAGACCGTGTCGGATGTCAGCGGCAGTTCGGTGTTAACGATGTTGTCGCGAATCGACGTGCGCGAAGCGTAGTAACTGAGCAGCGACGTGGCGAGAAAACCGGCGCCAAGCAGGGCAATCAGCGTCAGTACCAGTGAGCGTTGCGAGTACAGCGGAGAACGAAGCGGCATGGCAGTTCCGTTGGCAGTGGCCCGATGGCAAGCATTCTAGTGGCACTGCGCGGAAATAACTGCTCCATGCGCGGCGCGAATGGTCGCTTCTGTATTGGACATCAACCTGTGGTTTTCAGGGTTCCAGCACCACTGATCTGAAGCCGGACTGAACCGGGCACTTGATCGATCCGCGTCAGTCAAAAGCTGTATCGGCTGCTCTGTCCTGTTGCGGCTGTGGGTCTTTCAGGAGGCCGTCATGCAAATTTCGAAACTGTTGCGTCGAGCACTGCTTGGAGCCGTGCTCGGTCTGGGCTTGTCCGGTTGTTACTACTACGCCGGTCCCTACGATGCATATCCCGCCACGTATTACTCTCCCGGCTATTACTCGCCTTATTACTACGGCGGTTATTACGGCCCGCGCTATTACGGTGGCGCGCGTTATTACTATGGTGGTCGCGGCTATTACGGCGGTTACGGACGGGGTTATCACGGCGGCGGATACCACGGTGGGCACCACTAATCAGCTCCTGAATGACGGAGTTGGCGGATGAACAAGGTTTCATGAATCACTTGTTTCAACTTGTTTCAGAAACGCACCAGATTCTGAAAACGCTGTCAGATACTTCGTCAGTCACCGAATAAACGACTGACGCCTGCCAGCGTCGCTGGTGTGGCTACCCGCGGTCCAGGAGGCCGCCATGTATCGCCGAATTCTTCTGCTTGCCGTGATGTTTTTTTCCATTGGCGGATGCGTCCCTTATTCATACGGAGACAGCTACTACAGGTCAGAGGTCTATACCTCACCCGCGCCGGCGTACTACAACGGTGGCGGCACTTATTACAGCGGTGGCAGCACGTACTATTCGGCCCCGCGCTACTATCAGCCAGCCCCGCGTTACTACCAGCAACCGCGTTATTACCAACCGGCACCACGCTACTACCAGCCGGCTCCGCGCTACTACGAAAGCCGTCGTTGGCACGGCAATGATCGTGGCGGCTGGGACGGCCACCGTCGCGGCGGCTGGGACAACGATCACCGCGGTCGCGGCAACAACGACCGTCACAGTGGTCGCGGCGACCACAACGGACGTGGCAACCGCTGGTAATCCATCGCAAACGAAAAGCGGCGCATTGAGCGCCGCTTTTTTTGTGCCTGCTTTTTATTGGAGGGTCAGTATTGGCTCAGATCGGCCAACGGATGCCGCCCCTCCCAGACCTTGTGAAAATGCGCCTCGACCACCGCATCCGGCACACTGCTGACGTCCGGCCAATGCCAGTGCGGCTTTTGATCCTTGTCGATCAGCCGCGCGCGAACCCCTTCGCTGAACTCCGGGTGCCGGCAGCAATTAAGGCTCAGGGTGTATTCCATCTGGAAAACTTCGGCCAGCGACATATGTCGCGCACGGGCGATCTGCTCCCACACCAGATGCGCGGTCAGGGGTGAACCTTCGCTCAGGTTTTTTGCCGCTCGAGCGATCAGCGCGTCGCTGCTGTCACGTTGCAGGCTGATGGCTTTCCAGGCACAACTCACGTCGCTGACGTCGAGCAGTTCGTCGATCTGCCGACGCCGTGGCAGCCACTGCGGCTCGGGCATCTGCGCCAGCGCTTCCTGCTGCAGGGCCTTGAACAGACTGTTGAGCTGCATGGCGGTCTGTTCCTGCCAGTTGAGTTGCAACAGGCCTTCGATCAGTTCTGGCTGCTGCTCGTCGAGCAGGAAACGGTCGGCCAGATCCAGATCAAGCGCATCGCGGCCGTTCATGTGCGCGCCGGTCAGGCCAAGGAACAAGCCGAGCTTGCCCGGCAGCCGCGCCAGAAACCAGCTGGCGCCAACATCCGGATACAGACCAATGGTGATTTCCGGCATCGCCAAACGGCTGCTCGGCGTGACAATCCGCGTGCTCGCCCCTTGCAACAAACCCATGCCGCCGCCCAGCACGTAGCCGTGGCCCCAGCAGATCAACGGTTTCGGGTAGGTGTGCAGACTGTAGTCCAAGCGGTATTCCGCAGCGAAAAATTGCGCGGCCAGCGGCGGTACTTCGCCGGGATGGGCGCGACAGGCTTCGACCAGGCTGCGCACTTCACCGCCAGCGCAAAAGGCTTTGGCGCCATTGCCGCGCAGCAATACGCAGACAATTTGTGGATCCTTGGCCCAGGCATTCAACTTGTCGCTGAGGGCGTTGATCATCGGCAGAGACAGCGCGTTCAGCGATTTTTCAGCGTCCAGGCTGGCGATACCGAGGCGGGCGCCGTCGGTGCCGGAGAGTTCTTCGAAGTGCAGATTCATCGTGACCTCGATCGGGAATTTGAACGATCAGTATGATCGCTGTGTGGGAAAGTGCCTGATGTGCATCAGATCAATTGACAAGCGTGGTCGGCTTTCCTAGGGTTCGCCCCATTGTTTTTGCCGGATATGACCATGACTGCTGACGACCGTATCAAACTCGAACCGAGCTGGAAGGAGGCACTGCGTGCTGAATTCGACCAGCCCTACATGGCAGAGTTGCGCAACTTTCTGCAGCAGGAGCGGGCGGCCGGCAAGGAAATCTATCCGCCGGGTCCGCTGATTTTCAATGCGCTGAATTCGACGCCGCTGGATAAAGTGAAAGTGGTGATCCTCGGTCAGGATCCGTATCACGGCCCGGGACAGGCCCATGGTTTGTGCTTCTCGGTGCAGCCGGGCGTGCCGGCGCCGCCGTCGTTGGTCAACATCTATAAAGAGTTGAAACGCGATCTGAACATCGACATCCCGAACCACGGTTATCTGCAGAGCTGGGCCGATCAGGGCGTGTTGATGCTCAACACCACCATGACCGTCGAGCGCGCCACCGCCAACGCACACAAGGACAAGGGCTGGCAGTTTTTCACCGATCGGATCATTGAACTGGTCAGCGAGCGCCAGCCGCATCTGGTGTTCATGCTTTGGGGCGCGCATGCGCAGAGCAAACAGAAACTGATAGACGCGACCAAGCATCTGGTGCTGACCTCGGTGCATCCGTCGCCACTGTCGGCGTATCGCGGATTTTTGGGCTGCGGGCACTTTAGCCGGACCAACAAGTTTCTTGAGCAGAATGGCGAAACGCCGATCGAGTGGCGTTTGCCGCCGGTTTGATGTCGGCCTGAGGGGCCCCATCGCTGGCAAGTCGAGTCGTCGCACCGCAGCTCCCACAGGTTTTTGTGGGTGCCACAATTATGTGTACACCTCAGAACCCTGTGGGAGCTGGCTTGCCAGCGATAAAGTCGACTCGGTGTTACTCGGGATTACGATTCCAGTATTTGAACAACGGCTCCGCCAGAAACAGCACAAACAACAGCCGCATCACCTGCATCGCCGTCACCAGCGGCACCGACAGTTGCAGGGTCTCCGCCGTCAAACTCATTTCGGCAATCCCGCCGGGCATCATGCCCAGCGTCAGTGAGCGCAGATCCAGATGGGTCAAGGCACTCAAGCCCAACGCCGCCAATGTGGCGATCAACATGATCAGCGCCGTGCCGATCAACGTGCGGCCCATGAACGACGGCGCACGCCGAAAAAACTGTCGATTGAAGTGGCAACCCAGGCCGCTGCCGATCAACCACTGGCCAATCTGACTGCCACCATTGGGCAAACCGATGTGCAGATCCCAACCGATGCTCACCGCTGCACTCACCAGCAACGGTCCGAACAGCCATGGATTGGGTTGACGCAAACGCTGCCAGAGCCAAGCAAGCAGACCACCTGCCGGAAACAGGATCGCCAGCCAGCGCCAATCGACACTGCCAGCGTGAGCAATCGGCGTGCCGTCACCGAGCAGATATTTGAACGCAGCCGGCACACACAACACCACCACCAACACCCGCAGACTTTGCCCTGCCGCAACGTGGCTGAGCATCGCCCCGTTGCGTGCACCGAGGTTGACCATCTCGCCGGAACCACCAGGCATGCTGGAAAAGAAGGCGGTGGCGCGATCCTCCCCGGTGCGGCGCATCAACCACACGCCAACCACCGCCGACACGCTGGTCACCAGCGCACCGAAAAAGATCAAACCGAAATGACTGAGCACCTGCTCCATCACCACCGGAGTGAAGTGCAGGCCGATGCCGATCCCGACAATCCACTGGCCGCACTTGCGGCCGCCGGGGATTTCCGTGAGTTGCCACGGCGTCAGGCAGCGCACGAGGATGATCGCCAGCAACGAGCCGACCATCCACGGCAGTGGCCAGCCGATCTGGCTGGCGAGGTAACCGCCAAGCAGACCGACCAGCGGGGTTCCCCACCAGGATTTCAGTGAGGCGCGATCAAACATCGGCGATGGCGCGACGCGCGACCGAACGCTTGCGCCAGATGCGCAGCAGCGGCATCAGCAACATGATCGCGGTCAGTACCCAGACACCGAAGGTGATCGGGCTCGACCAGAGGATTTCCAGCGCTCCGTTGGAAATCGACAACGCACGACGCAGGTTCTGCTCCATCAGACCGCCGAGGATGAAGCCCAGCAGGACCGGCGACAACGGGAAGTCGAGCTTGCGCAGGATGTAACCGAAAATGCCGATACCGACCATCAGGAACAGGTCGAACGTGGTCGCGTGCACCGCGTAGACGCCGATCCCGGTGATGATCGCGATCACCGGCACCAGTGCCCAGTTCGGCACCGCAAGGATGCGGGTGAAGATGCGGATCATCGGGATGTTGAGGATCACCAGCATGATGTTGGCGATGAACAACGAAGCGATGAGGCCCCAGACGATGTCCGGTTGTTGCTGGAACAGCAGCGGACCTGGAGTGATGTTGTACAGCGACAGCGCGCCGATCATCACCGCCGTGGTGCCCGAGCCGGGAACGCCAAGGGTCAGCATCGGCACCAGCGCGCCACAGGCCGAAGCGCCAATCGCAGTTTCCGGCGCGGCGAGGCCACGGGCATCGCCTTCACCGAACTTGCCGCTGGCACCAGCGATACGCTTCTCGGTCATGTAGGCCACGGCACTGGCCAATGTGGCGCCGGCACCCGGCAATACGCCCATGATGAAACCGAGCAGGCCGCAACGGATGTTCACCACGAACACCGAAGACGCTTCCTTGAAGTTGAACATCATCCGCCCGGTGGCTTTCACTGCTTCCTGGCCGCGATGGGTTTTCTCCAGCAGCAACAGAATCTCGCTGATCGAGAACAAGCCCAACACCAGCACCACGAATTGAATGCCGTCGGTCAGGTGAATGTTGTCGCCAGTGAAGCGGTACACGCCGCTGTTGGCGTCGATGCCGACGCTCGACAGGAATAGACCGATCAACGCCGCAATAAACGTCTTCAGCGGTCGATCACCGGCCATGCCGCCCAGGCAGACAATCGCAAACACCATCAACACGAAGTATTCCGCCGGCCCAAAGGCAATCGCCCATTTCGCCAGCAACGGCGCGAACAGCACCATGCCGCAGGTGGCGATGAACGCACCGATAAACGAACTCCACGCCGACAGCGACAGCGCCACACCGGCCAGACCTTTGCGGGCCATCGGGTAACCGTCGAGGGTGGTCATTACGGTCGATGCTTCGCCGGGAATGTTCAGCAGGATCGAGCTGATCCGTCCGCCGTATTCGCAGCCCAGATACACCGCTGCCAATAGAATCAACGCCGACTCCGGCGGCAGGCCGAGGGCAAAAGCAATCGGAATCAGCAGTGCCACGCCGTTGATCGGGCCAAGGCCCGGCAGCAAGCCGACGACGGTGCCGATCAGTGTGCCGGTCAGGGCCGTGACCAGGTTGTACGGGCTCAGCGCGACGCCGAAGCCCTGCCCCAAATAACCGAGGGTATCCATATCAGTTCTCCAGCACGTCGAGCAGGCCAAGGGGCAGCGGAACGTCCATCACACGGTCGAACAGCAGGTACAGACCGATGGCCATCAGCGTGGTCACCACCACGCTCGGCCACCAACGACCGCCATACAGGCGCGCCATCGGAATGCCGATCAGGATGCTGCTGAGGATGAAACCCAACGGTTCGAACAAACCGGCGAACACCAGCAACAAGGCGACGCAGATGGCAATCTTGGTCAGGGTTTCGCGATCCAGCGGTGGATCTTCATCGCTGTGTTTGATCGGTGCCGGGCGGAACACCATGTACAGCAGCGCCGCGCCCATCAGGCCGAGCATCAGCAAAGGGAAGGCGCGCGGGCCCACCGGTTCGTAGGAAAAAGCCGCTTGATACGGCCACGCCATCAGGGCCAGGCCGGCGCAAACCAGCAACAGCACTGAAGCGAAAATGCGTTGAATAAGCATGGGAGCTCCTGTGCCGCGTCCCCGCAATCGGGAACGCAGCCGCTAGACAGAGGCGATCACTGGATCAGGCCGAACTCTTTGGCCAGCACTTTGTAGTCCGCAACCTGCTTCTTCACGTAGGTGTCGAGTTCCGGACCGGTCATGGCAAACGGGAACAGTTCACGCTGATCGCGCAGCTTGGCGAACTCGTCGGAGGCCAACAGTTTGTCGAACGAGTCTTTCCACCAGGCGTAGTCTTCATCGCTGACTTTTGGCCCGAGGTAGAAGCCGCGCACCACTGGCCAGACGATGTCGTAGCCTTGCTCGCGAGCGGTCGGGATGTCTTTCATTTCCGGCTCGTCGAGACGCTTGTCGGCGAACACTGCGAGCAGACGCATATCGCCGCTCTGGATGTGCGGCATGGAGTCGGAGATGTCGGTGCTGCCGACCTGGATGTGGCCGCCGAGCAGGGCGGTGGCGATTTCGCCGCCACCTTCGAGGGCGACGTAACGCAGGTCACGCGGGTTGATCCCGGCAGCCTTGGCGATCAGAGCGGTTTGCATCCAGTCCTGGCTGCCGACTGTGCCGCCGGAACCAATGACCACGGAGCTCGGATCTTTCTTCAATGCCTGAACGAGATCGTCGAGGGTCTTGTAGGGCGAATCGCTTTTCACCGCGATGGCACCGTAGCTGGTGCCGACGGCCGCGAGCCAGCGCACATTGGTTTCATCGAAACGGCCGAACTTGCCTTGGGCCAGGTTCAGCAACGAACCGCTGGACCACGCCACCAGCGTGCCGGCATCGGCCGGACGTTGCGCGACCACGGCGTTGTACGCCACCGCACCAACGCCGCCGGGCATGTAGGTGACGCGCATCGGTTTACTCAGCAGTTTTTCGTTGACCAGCGCGCTCTGCACCAGTTTGCAGGTCAGATCGAAACCGCCGCCCGGCGAGGCCGGGGCGATGCATTCCGGACGTTTCGGTTCGGCCATGAGTTGGCCGGCAACCAGCACCGTGCCGATAGCTAAAGCAACTTTACGCAGTGACAAATTCATTGGTCTCTCCACAGGTTTTTTTGTTGTAGGGGATTCTTTGTAGGAGTTGCCGAAGGCTCGGATCGCGATCGGACGATCTTTTGATCTTCATCTTCGACATTTCAATCAATTACCAAAGCGCAACGCTATAGCTCACCAGCAACCGCACTTCATCAGCATCGCGAGCGGAGTAATTCGAGCGGTAAGTGGCATTACGCAAACGCACGGCGACATCCTTCAAGGCGCCGCTTTGTACTACATATTTGATCTCGGTGTTGCGCTCCCACTCTTTGCCTTCTTCACCGTTCTTGAGCTTGATGTTGTCACCGCTCAAGTAACGGCTCATGAAGCTCAGGCCGGGGATGCCGAGTTTGGCGAAGTCGAAGTCGTAACGTGCTTGCCAGGAGCGTTCTTCGGCGCCGGCGAAGTCGTTGATCTGCACGAAGTTGACCAGGTACGGGTCGCTGCCATCGACATACGGGAATGCGCTGTCGCCGGACATGTGCTGATAACCGGCGCTGAACTTGTGGCCGCTCAAGGCATAACTGACCAGACCGTTGAGCGAGCGGTTGTCGATTTCGCCGCCACGCGCCGCGCCTTGATCGTCACTGACGGCAAAACGCAGGTCGGTGGCAAATGTGCCCGGGCCCATCGGGCGCGAGGCGACCAGACCGAAGAAGTGCTGGTTGTAGACTTCGTCGAGTTGCGCGAAGTGGTAACTGCCGGTGATCTTGTCAGTGAACTTGTAGTCCACACCGCCGAAATCGAAGTGCTTGCCGGCAGCGGTGCCGGCAAAACGGCTGTTCTTGTTGTTGAGGGCGATGTCCTCGAAATCGGTGCTGTCGCGATCCTTGGCTTTCTCCAGGCGTCCGCCGGTGAAGGTCAGGTTTTTGATTTCTTTGGACGTCAGCAATCCGCCTTCAAAGGTCTGCGGCAGGATGCGTCCGTCGTTAGGCTTGAGGATCGGCAGTTCGGGGATCAGGCTGCCGATTTTCAGTTCTGTGGCGGAGATTTTCACTTTGCCGGTCAGGCCGACCTTGGAGTACTCGTCAGCCGCGCGCCCGTCGTCGTGGGTCGGCAACAGGCCGGTGCCGGTACGGTCCGGGCTCGAATCGAGCTTGACCCCAAGCATGCCCAACGCATCGACACCGAACCCCACGGTGCCGTCGGTGTAACCCGATTGCAGATTGAGCATGAAGCCTTGTGCCCATTCGTCACGCTTGGATTGCTGGGCGCTGGTGCCATCGCGAAAGTCGCGGTTGAAATACATGTTGCGGGTTTCGAAGGTGGCGCTGCTGTCTTCAATGAAGTCGGCAAAACTCAACGGCGAAAAACCGGCGAGGGCGGCGGCGCTGGCGAGGGTGGCGTGGCTGAAACGGGAAGGGCGAACGGGCATGAGAGCCCGGGTCTGCATGGACGGCATGCGGGTGTACTCCGTTTATTGTTCTTATTGGTCGAAAACGCTTCGTGGCGTTTTTCGTCACGCTGTGTGGCAGCAGCGACGGCAGTCGAAACTGTCCGTAAACCGACTCTAACGGCCCAACCTTTCGCTAACCTTTCAGCTGACTTTCACGGTTTTCGGGCTTCACAGCGGCGGTTGCGGCTGTAAACTCCGCGACAAAGAGTGGCGCCGGCCACCCCTGAACGAGGTAAGAATCCATGCGTGTCCTGCTCGTCGAAGACCATCTGCAACTGGCCGAAAGTGTGGCCCAGGCGCTCAAGAGCACCGGTCTGACCGTGGATGTGTTGCACGATGGTGTCGCCGCCGATCTGGCCCTGAGCAGTGAGGAATACGCGGTGGCGATTCTTGATGTCGGCTTGCCGCGCATGGATGGATTTGAGGTGTTGGCGCGCTTGCGTGCTCGTGGAAAAAATCTGCCGGTGCTGATGCTGACCGCGCGCAGTGATGTGAAAGATCGCGTGCATGGCCTCAATCTCGGCGCTGACGATTACCTCGCCAAACCGTTCGAACTGACCGAACTGGAAGCCCGGGTCAAAGCCCTGTTGCGCCGCAGTGTGCTCGGCGGCGAGCGCCAGCAGCGCTGCGGCGTGCTGGCCTATGACCTCGACACACGGCGCTTCACCCTCGGTGAAGAGTTGCTGACCCTGACCTCCCGCGAGCAAGCCGTACTCGAAGCGCTGATCGCCCGACCGGGACGGGTGATGAGCAAGGAGCAACTGGCCGCGCAGGTATTCGGCCTCGACGAAGAAGCCAGCCCCGATGCCATCGAAATCTACGTGCATCGGCTGCGCAAGAAACTCGACGGTCAACCGGTGGCGATCGTGACATTCCGAGGCCTCGGCTATCTGCTGGAAAGCCGCGATGCATAAGCCCAGCAGCCTGCGCTGGCGGTTGCTGTGGAACCTCGCGTTGCTGCTGGTGGTGCTGATGCTCGCCAGTGGCTTGAGTGCTTACTGGAATGGACGCGAAGCGGCCGACACGGCGTATGACCGTACCTTGCTGGCGTCGGCGCGAACCATCGCTGCCGGCCTGTCACAGCGTGACGGCAGCCTCAGTGCCGACGTGCCTTACGTGGCCCTCGATACCTTTGCCTACGACAGCGCCGGACGGATCTATTACCAGGTCAACGATATCCACCAGAAGCTGATTTCCGGCTACGAAAACCTCCCCGGCCCACCGCCCGGTACCCCCAGGACCGATGACTACCCGGCCTTGGCGCGCTTTTATAACGCGACTTATCGCGGACAAAACGTGCGCGTGGTCAGCCTGCTCAAAGCCGTGACCGAACCCAACATGAACGGCATGGCGGAAATCCGCGTCGCCGAGACCGATGAAGCCCGGGTCAGCATGGCCCGCAGTCTCGCCGCCGACACCTTGTTGCGTTTGGGCATGTTGGCGATCGGCGCGTTGCTGTTGGTCTGGTTCGCGGTCAGCGCAGCGTTGCGACCGCTGGAGCGTTTGCGCACCGCCGTCGAGGAGCGCCAACCCGACGACTTGCGGCCGTTGCCGCTGGTAGAGGTGCAGCATGAGTTGTGGCCGCTGGTGCGCGGGCTCAACCATTTCACCGAGCGCCTGCGTGGTCAGTTCGAGCGACAGGCACAGTTCATCGCCGACGCCGCGCATGAATTGCGCACACCCTTGGCGGCGTTGAAGGCGCGACTTGAATTGGGCTTGCGTTCAAATGACCCGCAGGTCTGGCGCACGACGCTGGAATCTTCCGCGCAGGGCACCGATCGCCTGACCCATCTGGCCAATCAATTGCTCTCGCTGGCGCGTGTCGAGAACGGCGCGCGGGCGATTGCCGAGGGCGGGGCGCAATTGCTCGATCTGAGTCAGTTGGCCCGGGAACTGGGCATGGCCATGGCGCCACTGGCCCACGCCCGTGGTGTTGCGCTGGCGCTGGAGGCGGATGAACCGGTGTGGTTGCGCGGCGAGCCGACGTTGCTCAATGAGTTGCTGAGCAACCTGGTGGACAACGCACTGGCGCACACGCCACCGGGCGGCAACGTGATTTTGCGCGTGACGGCGCCGGCGGTGCTTGAGGTTGAAGACGACGGACCGGGGATTCCTCTGGAAGAGCGTGATCGGGTGTTCGAGCGCTTCTACCGACGTAATCAGCAGGTCGCCGGTTCGGGGTTGGGGCTGGCGATTGTCGGTGAGATCTGCCGGGCGCATCTGGCGCAGATCACGTTGCATGATGGTGAGCAGGCGGGGTTGAAGGTGCGGGTCAGTTTTATTGCTGGCTAAATTGGCGAGGGCCTTTGTGGCGAGGGGATTTATCCCCGATCGGCGACCGAGCAGTCGCAGTTCGGAAAGTACGGTCTGTCGGGAAAAATCGGATTGCATATCTTGGGGTCGCTTCGCGACCCATCGGGGATAAATCCCCTCACCACAGCGATCAGTAAAACATCGTCCGCGATTCTTCCAGATCCGCGCACAACGCCTTGTTCTCCGGGTCGATCCCAAGCTTTTTGAATGCCGGTACCGTGAGTGGGTCAATCCGCGCAAACGGATGATCACTGCCCTTGTGGCAATACAGGCTCGCCACTTGCACCAGATCGACGTAATCGATCTCTGACGAGTCGCGCTTGAAGTCCTGATACAGCCCCGGCAACTCCACCAGCCGCTCCGGAAACTCCCAGACGCGCAGCAGTTTGTCGCCCAGCAATGGGTGAAGTTGGTCGATCACATGGTTGAGGCTGACCGGGTCCGACAGCAATTCGTAGTGATCTTCGGCGTAGGTCAGAATCGGCAGCACACCGATCTGATGCACCAGACCGCCCAGTGCTGCCTGATCGGGTTTGAGCTGAGTGTAGCGACGGCACAGCGCGTAGCTGACCCCGGCGATTTCCAGGCTCTTGCGCCAGACTTCACGCATCTTCTGTTCCACCACATCGGAACTGGCGTGGAAAATCTGCTCCATCACCAGGCCGATTGCCAGGTTGCTGCTGTAGTTGATGCCCAGGCGAGTGATGGCGGTGTGCAGGTCGGTGACTTCCTGCGCGGCGCGCAGCAGTGGGCTGTTGACCACTTTGATCAGGCGCGCAGAAAGCGCAGTGTCACGGCCAATGACTTTGCTCAGGTCGCTGACGCTGATTTCCGGGTCTTCAGCGGCCTTGCGAATTTGCAGGGCCACTTCCGGCAGTGTTGGCAGAACCAGGTCATCGTTATCGATGGCCTCAACCAAATCCTGTTGGATCTTATCCGCCAGTTCGTTCATTTATGCTCTCTAGGGTGTTGCAACAAATGCTGCGATCAGCGCTGGATTTCGCGGTCGCGATCCAGTTCGTAGGGCAAATCGAGCAAGTGCAGCGCTGGCCCCTCAAGGGTGCCCACATGCAGATCGCCCGCTTCGGCAGCTTCGGCCTGCAACACCGCCAGCAGTTCAATGTTTTTCCCGGAATTGGCGGCCAGTACGACTTCGCCGATCGAGCTGTTGTGGCTCGGCGCGAACAACGGGGTGCCCGGTTCCGGCAATTCGGCGGCGTCCAGGCTCACGCGATACAGACGACGCTTGAGCTTGCCCAGGTACTGCATGCGCGCGACGATTTCCTGGCCGGTGTAGCAACCTTTCTTGAAACTCACGCCGCCGATGGCTTGCAGGTTAAGCATCTGCGGGATGAACAACTCGCGGGTGCTCGGCATGACCTGACCGATACCGGCGCGGATCTGGCCCAGCAGCCACTGGTTCAGCTCGCCTTCAGGCAGGACGGCGGACAGCCTGGCTTTGATGGATTCAGCTTGATCGACGGGTACCCAGAGTTCGGCACGCTGCGGCGAAACGCGGATCGCGATCAGGCCTTCGTTACGCGCGACACTGTCGGTTTCGGTGGACAGATCCAGGCCGAGGCTGGCCAGTGCGGCGTCGCCATGCTCCAGGCCGAAGCGCACCCATGAGCCACTTTCGTCAGTCAGTTTGGATTTGGAGAACACTGCGTACTTTTTCAGGTCCGCCAGTTGCGGTTCCAGCAGTTCGCTGGCCATCGCCAGCAGCACGCCGTCACCTTCGAGCAGAATGCGGAAACTCGACTGCATCCGGCCTTTCTGCGTGCAGCGCGCACCGAGGCTGGCCCGGGTGTCGCTCAGGTAATTGATATTGCAGGTCAGCTGGCCTTGCAGGAATTTTCCGGCATCCGCGCCGCGAACCGCGAGAACGCCTTCATGAGACAGGGTGCAGAAAAAAGCAGAATCGGCCATGGGTCATCGCAGGGTAAATAGACTGGGGCACATCATAAGGGCGCGTTGTTGAAATGGGTAGTTGATAAAGGATCGGTGGTGCCCGACCAAAGCCGACTGTGCGACTTGCGCACGGGCTGTATACTTGCCGCCAAATTTGAGGAGGGCCCCATGGCCGAAGTCGAACAAGTTGAACTGAATCGCCTCTTTTGGCACAGCCGTCGCGGCATGCTTGAGCTTGACGTATTGCTGGTGCCGTTCGTGCAGGAGGTCTACGCGACGTTGAACCAGGTGGATCGCGATCTGTATGTGCGTCTGCTGACGTGCGAGGATCAGGACATGTTCGGCTGGTTCATGGAGCGCAGCGAGTCTGAAGATCCTGAGCTGCAACGCATGGTTCGCATGATCCTGGATCGTGTCCAGCCCAAGTAATACGTTCGAATGCCGCTGGCATGCCTCGCGGCAGTTGCTGGCGGCGTATCTGTTGGCCCAGGCGTTCGCTTTGGGTTCGTTGTTCCTGCTTTCAATTCCACTCTGGGCCAGTCTCCTTGGCGCTTTTGCTTGTCTGCTTCACGGCTTTTACGTGATGCCACGGCAGATTCTGTTGAGTCATCCCAGTGCTTTTTGTCGCCTGCGTCGGGATGCCGATGGCTGGCAACTGTGGAATCAGGCTGATGGTTGGCAAGCGGTGCAACTGCGACCGGACAGCCTGGCGCTGCCGCTGATCGTGGTGCTGCGTTTTCGCTTGCGCGGGGAATGGCGAGTCAGATCGATCTGCGTACCACGCGACTCGCAGGCGGCGGATCTGCACCGACGCCTGCGGGTTCGGCTCAAGTTCAGCCGGCGTAGGTGGGCGGCACCAGAATAGTGTCGAGCGCCTCGGGCAGCAGGTCCGGATAGTCGAGGGTGTAATGCAGGCCGCGACTTTCTTTGCGCTCCATGGCTGAGCTGATCATCAGTTCAGCAACTTGCGCGAGGTTGCGCAGCTCGATCAGATCGCGACTGACTTTATAGTTGCTGTAGAACTCGTCAATCTCGTCCAGCAGCAGGCGCACGCGGTGTTGAGCCCGTTGCAGGCGCTTGTTGGTGCGCACGATGCCGACGTAGTCCCACATGAATCGCCGCAACTCATCCCAGTTGTGCGCAATGATCACGTCTTCGTCAGAGTCGGTCACCTGGCTGGCGTCCCAGACGGGCAGGGCGTCCGGCGCTGTAACAGCGTCCAGTTGCGCAAGAATGTCCGCCGCCGCCGAGCGGGCGTAGACGAAGCATTCCAGTAGCGAATTGCTGGCCATGCGGTTGGCACCGTGCAGGCCGGTGAAGCTGGTTTCGCCAATAGCGTACAGCCCTGGCACATCGGTGCGGCCATGTTGATCGACCATCACGCCGCCACAGGTGTAGTGCGCTGCCGGTACGACCGGGATCGGCTGTTTGGTGATATCGATGCCAAAGCCCAGGCAGCGCTCATAAACAGTCGGGAAGTGAGTCTTGATGAAGGCTTCGGGCTTGTGGCTGATGTCGAGGTAAACGCAATCCACGCCCAGACGTTTCATTTCGTGGTCGATGGCACGGGCGACGATATCGCGGGGTGCCAGTTCGGCGCGTTTGTCGAAGCGGTACATGAAGCGTTCGCCGTTCGGCAACTTCAAGTGCGCGCCTTCGCCACGCAAGGCTTCAGTAATCAGAAAACTCTTGGCCTGCGGGTGATAGAGGCAAGTGGGGTGGAACTGGTTGAACTCCAGATTCGCCACCCGACAGCCAGAGCGCCAGGCCATGGCGATGCCATCACCGCAGGCGCCGTCGGGGTTGCTGGTATAGAGGTAGACCTTGGCTGCACCACCGGAAGCGAGAATCACGAAGCGCGCGCCGTAGGTGTCGACTTCGCCAGTGGCGCGGTTCAGCACGTAGGCGCCGAGGCAGCGTTCGCCGTCCAGGCCCAGGCGTCGTTCGGTGATCAGATCGACCGCCACCCGCTGTTCCAGCAGTTCGATGTTCGAACGTTCTTTGGCCTGGGCCAATAGAGTTCTGAAAATTGCGGCGCCGGTGGCATCCGCCGCGTGGATGATGCGCCGATGACTGTGGCCGCCTTCGCGAGTCAAGTGGAATTCGAAACCACCGTCTTCAGTGCCCGATTGTTCGTCGCGGGTGAACGGTACGCCTTGGTCGATCAGCCACTGGATGGCTTCACGGCTGTGCTCGACGGTGAAGCGCACGGCGTCTTCATGGCACAGGCCGCCGCCCGCGTTGAGGGTGTCATCGACGTGGGATTCGACAGTATCCGTATCGTCGAGCACGGCGGCGACGCCACCTTGCGCCCAGAATGTCGAACCGTTGGCGAGATCGCCCTTGCTCAATACGGCAATGCGCAAATGACCCGGCAGGGTCAGCGCGAGACTCAAACCGGCAGCACCGCTGCCTATGACCAGAACATCATGTTGGAATTGTTGGCTCATTACAGGATTCCGCTCAAAGCGACCCGGGTCGGGGTTGGCGCAAGACAGCTGGATCGGCGAGTCAAGACAGCCACACAGCCCACTAGTATATAGAGGGGTGGGGCGGCACAATAGCCGAGCCTATATGGCATTGTGAAACTACTGTGACGGGAAAAATCGGGTGCTTCGTCGGAAGATTTTTCCGCAGGTTTTGGGAAAAGACGACTGTATCGGCGGTGAAACACGCTTTTTCCGTTCAGGGTCGCCCAATGTGCAGTGGGTACGGCTATAAATAATTGGAACTTTTGCCAAAGGCCCAAGATCAATAGTCGGTGCCAGAAACAAGGGACAGTGTCGGCTTCAGTGCGGAATCTGTGGTTGGGGTTCCTGCCGGCGAAACCGATGACAAGATTATTCGCGCAGCCGGTTTATCCCGAGCTGCGTTTTTCGTGCGTGCCAAATCAGAGCCCGCAGGAAACTTGCTTGGAGGGGGAGAACTTTTGCGAAAAGCCCGAGTCTATGTTTGCAAGTCTGGTCGTTTAGTTATGCAAGTCTCCTTCGGGCTTATCGAGGAGTGTTCATGCTAACCCAGGAAGAGGATCAGCAGCTGGTCGAACGCGTTCAGCGTGGCGATAAGCGAGCTTTCGATCTGCTGGTGCTGAAATATCAGCACAAAATTCTCGGGTTGATCGTGCGTTTTGTGCACGACACCCATGAAGCCCAGGACGTGGCTCAGGAAGCCTTTATCAAGGCGTATCGAGCACTTGGAAACTTTCGCGGCGACAGTGCGTTTTATACGTGGCTGTACCGTATTGCCATTAACACGGCAAAGAATTACCTGGTTTCTCGCGGCCGTCGGCCGCCAGATAGTGATGTAAGTTCCGAAGACGCAGAGTTCTACGATGGCGATCATGGCCTCAAGGATCTCGAGTCACCAGAACGTGCATTGCTGCGGGATGAGATCGAAGGCACCGTCCATCGAACCATCCAGCAACTGCCAGAGGATTTGCGTACTGCTTTAACTTTACGTGAGTTCGATGGTCTGAGTTACGAGGACATTGCGAGTGTCATGCAGTGTCCGGTGGGTACCGTGCGCTCCCGGATTTTCCGCGCCCGGGAGGCCATCGATAAAGCCCTGCAGCCGTTGTTGCAGGAAAACTGAGACAGCGGCGACAGCCAAGAGAGGAACGCCATGAGTCGTGAAGCCCTGCAGGAATCGCTGTCCGCAGTGATGGATAACGAAGCGGACGAACTGGAATTGCGTCGAGTGCTCAATGCACTGGACGACGTCGATACCCGTGAGACCTGGGCTCGTTACCAGATCGCTCGGGCAGCTATGCACAAGGATCTGCTGCTGCCACGTCTGGACATTGCTGCGGCAGTATCTGCTGCATTGGAAGACGAGACGGCTCCGGCCAAAGTATCTCGCAGCCCATGGCGCAACCTCGGCCGTCTGGCTGTTGCAGCCTCGGTGACTGTTGCCGTTCTGGCGGGTGTTCGTCTGTACAACCAGGACGAAATCGCTGGTGTCGAACTGGCACAGCAATCCAATCAGCCAACCTTGGCCACCCCACAGGTCAAAGGTCCGGCTGTTTTGGCAGGCTATAGTGAGAGTTCGGAAGCCACTGGCCCAATGGCCAACGGCGTATTGCAAGGTCAACCAGGCTGGCACGATCAGCGTCTGCCAGGCTACCTGCGTCAGCACGCCCAACAGGCAGCGCTGAAAGGTACTGAAAGTGCATTGCCGTATGCACGTGCAGCAAGCCTGGAAAACCGTTAAGGAGGATCATGCGCGCCATACCTCTACTTTCGCTTCTGCTCAGTGGCTGGTTCATCGTTCCAGCCCATGCCGATGAGGCCCAGGATTGGCTGACCCGACTGGGCCAGGCCGAGCAGCAGCAAAGCTTCCACGGCACCTTTGTTTATGAGCGTAACGGTAGTTTTTCTACCCATAACATCTGGCATCGCGTCCAGAATGGCCAAGTCCGCGAGCGTTTACTCCAGCTCGACGGCTCGGCTCAGGAAGTCGTGCGCATTGATGGGCATACTCAATGCGTCAGCGGCACCCTGATTGCCGGACTGGGGGATTCTCCCAACTCGGCCGCTCGTCCGCTCGATCCGCAAAAGCTGAAAAACTGGTATGACCTTGCCGTCATTGGCAAGTCGCGCGTGGCCGGGCGAGACGCAGTAATCGTATCGCTGACGCCTCGTGACCAGCACCGTTACGGGTTCGAGTTGCATCTGGACAAAAGGACCGGTCTGCCATTGAAGTCGCTGCTGTTGAACGACAAAGGGCAGTTGCTCGAACGATTCCAGTTCACCAGCCTCGATACCGATGATGTACCGTCGGATAAAGATCTTTTAGCTGCCGCTGATTGCAAGCCGATTACCCTCGACAGCGACAAGGCCTCTGCCGTAAAGACTGCTCAGGTATGGCATTCGGACTGGCTGCCGCCGGGCTTCGAGCTGACCAGCAGCACCTCGCACAAAGATCCTGAAACCAAGACTCAGGTCAACAGCCTGATGTATGACGACGGATTGGCGCGCTTTTCGGTTTTCCTCGAGCCATTGAATGGCGCTACGGTCACCGATACCCGTACTCAACTCGGTCCGACCGTCGCTGTATCCCGTCGCCTGACCACGCCAGAAGGCGAAATGATGGTCACCGTGGTAGGCGAGATTCCGATCGGCACTGCCGAACGAATTGCTCTATCGATGCGTAATACTGATGGCGCTGCAACCAGCAAGCAGTGAGCTGATTTCAGTCATTACCATTTCTTCGTCGAGACGGAGATGAAATGTTTGCTGAGCATTTTCATTTGCAAATAACCCGAAAGTTTTTTATAGGTCAGAGCCTCACGGCTCTGGCCTTGTTTGTTGTTCCTGGAATAAAAGTCCCGGCCAGTGGTTTCCGGTGATTCTTGTTCCATATCGCTTAAACCTGCTCGTCGTAACGGGAGCTGTATGTCGATACCTAGCTTGAAGTCTTATCTCTCCATTTTCGCCACCGTGCTGTTGCTCGGTCAGGCGGTCCCGGCTGCGCAAGCGGCCGATTTGCCTGATTTCACTCAGTTGGTTGAACAGGCCTCGCCTGCCGTGGTGAACATCAGTACCACGCAGAAACTGCCCGATCGCAAAGTGAACCAGCAGATGCCTGATCTCGAAGGCCTGCCGCCGATGCTGCGCGAGTTCTTCGAACGCGGCATGCCGCCTCAGCAGCGTTCGCCAGGTGGTGGTCGCCAGCGTGAAGCGCAATCGTTGGGCTCGGGCTTCATCATCTCTTCTGATGGTTACATCCTGACCAACAACCACGTGATTGCCGATGCCGACGAAATCCTCGTGCGTCTGGCTGATCGCAGCGAAATGAAAGCCAAGCTGATCGGCACCGACCCGCGCTCCGACGTGGCGTTGTTGAAAATCGAAGGCAAGGATCTGCCAGTGCTCAAGCTCGGCAAGTCCCAAGACCTGAAGGCTGGCCAGTGGGTCGTGGCAATCGGTTCGCCTTTCGGCTTCGACCACACCGTGACCCAAGGTATCGTCAGCGCCGTGGGCCGTAGCCTGCCGAACGAAAACTATGTTCCGTTCATCCAGACCGACGTGCCGATCAACCCGGGCAACTCTGGTGGCCCGCTGTTCAATCTGAACGGCGAAGTGGTCGGGATCAACTCGCAGATCTACACCCGTTCCGGCGGCTTCATGGGCGTGTCGTTCGCGATCCCTATTGATGTGGCGATGGACGTTTCCAATCAGCTGAAGAGCGGTGGCAAGGTCAGTCGCGGCTGGCTGGGTGTGGTCATCCAGGAAGTGAACAAGGATCTGGCCGAGTCGTTCGGCCTTGAGAAACCGGCCGGCGCGCTGGTAGCGCAGATCCAGGATGACGGCCCGGCGGCCAAGGGCGGTCTGCAAGTGGGCGACGTGATCCTCAGCATGAACGGTCAGCCGATCATCATGTCTGCTGATCTGCCGCATCTGGTCGGCGCGCTGAAGGCGGGGGCGAAAGCCAATCTGGAAGTGATCCGTGAAGGTAAGCGCAAAAACGTCGAGCTGACGGTTGGCGCTATTCCTGACGAAGACAAAGAGCTGGGTGCGCTGCCGAAGTCCGGTGCTGAAACCAACAGCAACCGCCTCGGTGTCTCTGTCGGCGAACTGACCGCCGAACAGAAGAAAACCTACGACCTCAAAGGTGGCGTGGTCATCAAGGAAGTGCAGGACGGTCCCGCGGCCCTGATCGGTCTGCAACCGGGTGATGTCATCACTCACCTGAACAATCAGGCCATCAGCTCCAGCAAGGAGTTCGCCGAGATCGCCAAGGCATTGCCGAAGAATCGTTCGGTGTCGATGCGGGTCCTGCGCCAAGGGCGTGCGAGCTTCATCACGTTCAAACTGGCTGAATAACCGCTGGTAGATAAAAAGAAACCGCCTCGAAAGAGGCGGTTTTTTTATGCCTGAAGCTTTTGTGCTGACGGGTAATGATCAGCCCATCATGTCCTTGATCATCCGCTCCTGCTCCATCAGCTCGCGCTGACGTGCGTCGATGCGCGACGACAGCGGGAAGTTGCTGCCCGCCTTGCGCTTGGCAAAATCGAGCTGCTGAATCGCCTGACGATAGTCGCCGACGAGTGCAAAGTATTCGGCACGCGCCTGATGCAAACCGATGATGTTGCCCGACAACCCACGGGTTTCGGCGACCTGATACCAGACATCCGGATCATCCGGGCGTGTTTTGAGCAAGCCTTCGAGCGCCTTCTCGGCATCGGCGGCGCGGTTCTGTTTGAGTAGAAGATCCACGCGAACCTGATTCAGCGGATAGTTGCCGGGATATTGCGTGAGCATCCGCTCGACCCGCGACTGTGCATCGGGCAATCGATTGTTGGTGATGTCCAGGTCGACTTGCGCCAGGTTGTAGATGATTTCGTTCGGCGATGTCGCCAGCAATTGCTTGAGATTCTCGCGTGCCTCATTCAACTGACCGCCCTTGATCTGCGCAATTGCCAGACCGTAGCGTGCCACGTCGTTTTTCGGGTTTTCGTCCAGCTGCGCGCGAAAACGCTTGGCGCCCAATCCTGGGGTTTCTTCGTAGATCACCTGCACGCGTGCGCGGATCAACTGATAGCGCTTGGAGTCTTCAATGCCGCCCGGTTTGGCTTGCTCGGCGCGGTTGCGGGTGTCGGCAATACGCGATTCGGTGACCGGGTGAGTCAGGAGGAATTCCGGTGGCTTGGCGTCGAAACGGTATTGGCGCATCAAGCGTTCAAACATGGTCGGCATCGAACGCGGGTCGTAGCCGGCCTTTTCCAGATTGAGGATGCCGATGCGGTCGGCTTCCTGTTCATTCTGACGGGAGAAGGTGCGCTGTGATTGAATCGCTGCCGCTTGAGTGCCGGCGATGGTCGCGATGCCAGCATCACCGCCACCCGCCGCTGCGATCACAATACCGGCCAGCAGCGCGGCCATCATCGGCACCTGCATCCGCTGCGAGGCTTCGACGCCGCGGGCAAAATGGCGTTGCGACAAGTGAGCCAGTTCGTGCGCCAGTACCGAAGCGTATTCGCCCTCGGTCTGCGCGTTCAGAAACAAACCACCGTTGACCCCGACCACCCCGCCCGGCGCTGCGAAGGCGTTGAGCTGCGGGCTGTTGATCAGGATGAATTCGAGGCGCCGGTCAGTGACCTGACTGGTCTCAACCAGCTTGTAAACGCTGGACTCGACGTAGTCCTTGAGCTGCGGATCGTTGAGCTGTGAAACCTGGCTGCGCAACATGGCCAGCCAGGCGCGCCCGAGCTGATATTCCTGTTGCGGCGAGACAATGGCAGAACTGGCGTCGCCGAGTGACGGCAGATCGTCGGCAAAGCCCGGTGAGGCGAGCAGGCAAGCGAGCGTCAGCAGGGTAGGGCGCAGAAAAGTCATGCACAAAGCCTTAGAAGACAAAGACCTTACTGTAGCCGGACACCGAAGCTGCGACCAGATATTCTAGGCAGCTCGACTGACCTGATCCGGAGTGACGCAATGACTGACGCTGTAGCCCATGACGTGGAACTGGACGCCAGTGGCCTGAATTGTCCGTTGCCGTTGCTCAAGGCAAAAATGGAACTCAACAAGCTCCAGAGCGGCGCCGTACTCAAGGTGATCGCCACGGATGCGGGTTCGCAGCGCGACTTCCGCACCTTTGCCCGATTGGCAGGTCATACGCTGCTGCGCGAAGAAGACGAGGCGGGCGTCTACCGTTACTGGTTGAAAAAAGCCTGAAACCGACAGCGTAAAAGACCTAAGGATTATTGATGTTCAAAGTGTTACGCGACTGGATTCAGCGCTACTTCTCCGATGAGGAAGCCGTGGTGCTGGCCGTTCTGCTGGTGCTGGCCTTTACCGCCGTGCTCACCCTCGGTGGCATGCTGGCGCCGGTATTGGCGGGAATGGTGCTGGCGTATCTGATGCAGGGGCTGGTGGTCACGCTGGAGCGTCTGCGGGTCCCGGGTGGTGCGGCGGTGGGATTAGTGTTTGCGCTGTTCATGGGCGTGCTGATGCTGTTCATCGTCGTGGTGCTGCCGCTGCTCTGGCATCAGTTGATCACGCTGTTCAACGAATTGCCGGGCATGCTCGCCAAATGGCAATCGCTACTGTTGCTGCTGCCGGAGCGCTATCCGCACCTGGTGTCCGATGAGCAAGTGCTACAGGCGATCGAAGCGGCACGCGGCGAGATCGGCAAGTTCGGCCAATGGGCGCTGACCTTCTCGCTGTCGAGCCTGCCGCTGTTGGTCAACATCATGATCTATCTGGTGCTGGTGCCGATCCTGGTGTTCTTCTTCCTCAAGGATCGGGCCATGATCGGCGAGTGGGTGCGTGGCTACTTGCCCCGTGAGCGGGCGCTGATCACTCGGGTCGCGCAGGAAATGAACCGGCAGATCGCCAACTACATTCGCGGCAAAGTCATCGAGATCGTGATTTGCGGTGGCGTGACTTACATCGCATTCGTTGCGCTCGGGCTTAATTATGCGGCGCTGCTGGCGTTGTTGGTCGGTGTGTCAGTGGTGGTGCCGTATGTCGGCGCGGTGGTGGTGACCGTGCCAGTGTTGCTGATTGCGCTGTTCCAGTGGGGCTGGAGCGATCAGTTCATTTATCTGATGGCGGCCTACGGAATCATCCAGACGCTCGATGGCAACGTGCTGGTGCCGCTGCTGTTCTCGGAGGCGGTCAACCTGCACCCGGTGGCGATCATCTGCGCGGTGCTGTTGTTCGGCGGGTTGTGGGGATTCTGGGGGGTGTTCTTTGCGATTCCGCTGGCGACGCTGTTCAAGGCTGTGCTGGATGCGTGGCCGCGCAAGGAGCCGGTAGTGGCGCCGCTGCTTTAAAGCGTTTCTTTGGTGAGGCTTTTGGCCTCATCGCTGGCAAGCCAGCTCCCACAGATTTCGTGTGTGCCGGAAACCCTGTGGGAGCTGGCTTGCCAGCGATGGCATCAGTGATAACGCCACAAAAACATCAGGCTTTATTCAGGTCCTGAGCCGCAGCCAACACCGCATCCACATGCCCCGGCACTTTCACGCCGCGCCATTCCTGACGCAGCACACCGTCCTTATCAATCAGGAAGGTGCTGCGATCAACGCCCAGATATTCCTTGCCATACAGCTTCTTCAACTTGATCACGTCGAACAATTGGCACACGGCCTCGTCCTTGTCGCTGATCAACTCGAACGGAAACTCCTGCTTGCACTTGAAGTTCTCGTGCGACTTCAGGCTGTCGCGGGAAATGCCGAAGATTTCCGTGTTGGCAGCCTGGAACGCTGCGTACTGATCACGAAAGCCCTGACCTTCGGTGGTGCAACCGGGGGTGCTGTCCTTCGGATAGAAGTAGATCACCACTTGCTTGCCTTTCAAGGCAGACAGGCTGACGGTTTGCCCGCTGGTGGCAGGTGCTTCGAAATCCGTAACCGGTTGGTCGATGACAACGGCCATGAAAGCTTCCTTACATTGGGTTTTGTGGGCGCCAAGGCTCGATCAGTGCGTCGAGGTTCATCGCGTCGGCGAAATCGAGGAACTGGTCGCGCAGCCAACTGATCTGGGTGCCGGCCGGCAGGGTCACGGTGAACGTGGCATTGAGCATGGTGCCGCCGGTCTGCGGTGCCTGATACGTGTCGCAGGTCAGGTTTTCCAGTTCGACGTTGTGGTCCATGAAGAACTGGCACAACTCATTGATGATGTCCGGGCGATAAGCCGAGCTGACGTAAGCCACGTATGGCAGCGCCTGTGGCCGATTTTCCAGCGCCGCGCTGCGCACCACGTTGACGGTGAAGGCGTGCTTCTTGGCGAGCCCCGACAGGCTGCCTTCCAGGCGCGCGAGGGCGTCCCAGCTGCCAGAGATCTCGAGGATCAGCGCGCTGCACTCGCCGTGGCGGGTCAGGCGTGAAGTAACCACGGCGCAGCGATTTTCATGGCTGGCGCGGCACAGGACGTTAGTCAGCTCCATGGGGTTGGCGCCGAGGGCACTGATGACAAGGAATTGTTCGCGGACTGTGGGGGTGGACATGCAGCATTCCTAAAGCGATGAGCGGTCGGTAGGTTACGGACGTTGGGCGCCGGGCTGCGCCAGTGTGTGCCGATTCGGGCGGTCCGTTCAAAATGCCCCGGCATGCGCTCGCGGCTCGCTCCACTATAGCGGGAGCGCGTCGATGCGACGCAGGAACGGGGTCTGGGAGGCCGAAAAGGGAGGCTGGAACCCGGCGTACAAGCTGATCAGTACCGATCAAAGTCTGAAGGGTAGCGAAAAGCGACGCCAAGGGGAATGGCGGCAGCGCAGTACTTCGCTTGTGCAAGCATCTTGGCGCCAGTACCATTACCGCTCTCTTTTTCCGGCAGGAGCGGTTTCATGATTGCGGGCAGTATGGTGGCACTGGTCACTCCCATGGATGCACAAGGGCGTCTTGACTGGGACAGCCTCAGCAAACTCGTGGACTTAATTCTGTATAACGGCACGCATGAAATTGTGGCTGTGGGTTCTAGCTGGGATTCGGGATCACTTGATGTAGAAGAACACATCGCCGTCATCAAAGCCGTGGTCAAACAGGTTGCCGGGCGCATCCCGGTCATTGCCGGCACCGGCGCCAACTCGACCCGTGAAGCCGTCGAGCTGACCCGCAACGTCAAAGAAGCCGGCGCCGATGCCTGCCTGCTGGTGGTTCCGTACTACAACAAGCCGACCCAGGAAGGCCTGTACCAGCACTTCAAGCACATCGCTGAAGCGGTCGACATTCCACAGATTCTCTACAACGTGCCTGGCCGCACGTCTTGCGACATGCAGGCCGAGACCGTGATTCGCCTGTCCACCGTGCCGAACATCATCGGCATCAAGGAAGCCACCGGCGACCTGAAACGTGCCAAGGCGATCATCGACGGCGTGAGCAAGGACTTCATCGTGCTGTCCGGCGATGATCCGACCGCAGTCGAGCTGATCCTGCTGGGTGGCAAGGGCAACATCTCTGTTACCGCCAACGTCGCCCCGCGCGAAATGGCTGATCTGTGCGAGGCCGCGCTCAAGGGCGATGCCGACACCGCACGGGCCATCAACGAAAAACTGATGCCGCTGCACAAGGACCTGTTCATCGAAGCCAACCCGATTCCGGTGAAGTGGGCTTTGGTTGAAATGGGCCTGATGCACGAAGGCATCCGCCTGCCGCTGACCTGGCTGAGCGCACCTTGTCATGAAACGCTTCGCACGGCCCTGCGCCAGTGCAGCGTCCTGGTTTAATTGAGGAAGTACAACGCATGAAGCGAATGGCCGGACTTTCCGCACTTGCCTTGATTATCTCCAGCACCAGTGGCTGTGGATGGGTCTGGGGGCCGGAAGGTTATTTCCGCGACCGTGGTAGCGATTACCTGCAAGCGCAACAGACTGCACCGATGCAACTGCCACCGGATGTCAGCACCTCCAAGCGTCTGGATCCGCTGCTGCCGATCCCGCGTAACGTTGCTGACGACACCGCCCAGGGCGAATACATCGTTCCACGTCCACAGCCGTTGTCGGCCATCGCCGATGCGACCGACTACTCGCTGCAGAAGAGTGGCGATTCGCGTTGGGTCATGGCCCAGCATCCACCGGCTGAAGTCTGGCCAGTGGCGGTGCAGTTCTTCCAGGACAACGGTTTCCGTCTGGATGAACAGCGCCCGCAAACCGGCGAATTCACCACCACCTGGCAGCATTCCGATGAACTGTCCGCCGCCATGGCCAAGCGCCTGAGCGCGGCGGGTGTCGCCAGCGACAGCGAAACCCGCGTTCGTGTGCGTATCGAACCGGGCGTGCAGCGCAACACCAGTGAAATCTACGTGGTCAGCGCCGAGCGTCCTGCCGGCAGCACCGCCGACGTCGCCTTCACCAATCGTTCGGTCAATACTGGCCTGGACGCAGCGCTGGTCGACGACATGCTCGCGAGCATGAGCCGAATCGCCGAGAAGGGTGGTTCGGTATCGATGCTGGCGTCGCGTGATTTCGATACACCGAGCCGTGTCAGCCTCAGCGAAGACGGCAGCGGTAACCCGGTATTGAACGTCGGTACCGATCTGGACCGTGCCTGGTCGAGTGTTGGCCGCGCGCTGGAACAGGGCGAATGGCGCGTTGAAGACATCAACCGCAGCCTGGGCCTGTACTACATCAACCTGGCCGAAAAAGCCGAGAAGAAAGACGACAAGCCTGGTTTCTTCAGCAGCCTGTTCGGCAGCGCGCCGAGCAAGGAAGAAGTCGAAGCCCGTGCCGAGCGTTATCAGGTTCGTCTGAGCAAGGTTGGCGAGAACATTCAGGTGACCGTCGAGAAAAACATCAACACCGTCGCGCCGGCTGAAGTGGCGCGTAAAGTGTTGAGCGTGATTCAGGACAACCTGGGCTGATCAACCATGCGTTTTGCCGTTCTCGGCAGCGGTAGCCAAGGGAACGGCACGCTGATCGCCAGTGCTGATACGTATGTGCTGGTGGATTGTGGTTTTTCCCTGCGGGAAACCGAAAAACGCCTGTTGCGCCTGGGTGTGAGCCCGGCGCAACTGAGCGCGATACTCGTAACCCACGAACATGCCGACCACGTGCATGGCGTGGGTTTACTGTCTCGGCGCTACAATCTACCGGTCTACCTCAGTCGCGGCACACTGCGCGGGATGCGCAAACCGATTGAACCCGCAGGCTTTCTGGCCGGCGGCGAGCAACTGCAGATCGGTGCGCTGAATATCGGGGTCATTGCCGTGGCCCATGATGCGCAGGAACCGACCCAGTATGTATTCAGTGATAACGAGCAGCGGCGCTTCGGCCTGCTGACCGACCTGGGTTCCTACTGCGAGCGGGTGCTGGACGGTTATCGGGATCTCGATGCGTTGATGATCGAATCCAACCATTGCCGCGACATGCTGGCCCGCGGTCACTATCCGTACTTTCTCAAGCAACGGGTGGGCGGCGAGCTGGGACATTTGAACAATCATCAGGCGGCATTCCTGGTGTCCGAGTTGGGTTGGCAGGGCTTGCAACACTTGGTCCTGGCCCACCTGAGCAGCAAGAACAACTTGCCGCAGCTGGCCCGGCAATGTTTTGTCGACACCCTCGGGTGCGACCCGGACTGGCTGCAACTGGCCGATCAAGATTCAGGGCCAGCTGCGGCAAGTTGTTCTTGCTGCTCAGGTGGGCCAGGACCAAGTGAGCAGCAAGAACAACTTGCCGCAGC
>NZ_JBIUVJ010000005.1:117213-159805 GCF_044742875.1 Pseudomonas sp. NPDC087817 | reverse complement strand
GATCCTGCTGTTTCGCAACGACACCTCGGCGTTCGACGGCAAGCGCATCGAGCAGCTCGACCGCAAAGGCATGGTGAACAACAAGTTCAACGCCTTCATCATGCAGAAACTCGAAGCGGCCGGTATTCCGACCCAGTTCGACAAATTGCTGGCCGACAACGAAGTCCTCGTGAAGAAACTCGACATGATCCCGGTTGAGTGCGTCGTGCGTAACTACGCCGCCGGCAGTCTGGTAAAACGCCTGGGCGTCGAAGAGGGCATGAAGCTCAACCCGTACACCTTCGAGCTGTTCCTGAAGGACGACGCCAAGGGCGACCCGTTCATCAACGAATCCCACGTCGTGGCATTCGGTTGGGGTACCGCCGAGCAACTGGTTCGCATGAAAGAACTGTCGCTCAAGGTCAACGAAGTCCTGACCAAGCTGTTCGACGACGCCGGCCTGCTGCTGGTCGACTTCAAGCTTGAATTCGGCGTGTTCAGTGACGGCTCCATCGTCCTGGGCGACGAGTTCAGCCCGGACGGCTGCCGTCTATGGGACAAGGACACCAAGAAGAAGATGGACAAGGACCGCTTCCGCCAGGGCCTCGGTGACGTCATCGAAGCCTACGAAGAAGTCGCCAATCGTCTGGGTGTACCGCTTTAATCGACGCAAGCATCTGATAGCACGAAGAAATTTTCGAAAGAGGGTTTGCTTTCGGTAAAAGTGTTGTTATGATGCGCGCCGTTGGAGAGATGCCAGAGTGGCCGAATGGGACGGATTCGAAATCCGTTGTACCTTCACCGGTACCTAGGGTTCGAATCCCTATCTCTCCGCCATACAAGTAAAAGCCTCGTAAGTCGTTGATTTACGGGGCTTTTTTGTGAGCGATCGTTTTTAGGTTTGACCACTTACTTTGACCACTCAGTGTCAAATGATGTTGCGGGTCATGAGGTGTTCTGCTCGGTAGCATGTCGCAGCCACGACGACCCTTTTTCTTCGCAAAAGAAAGCCCCGAAAAGGGGCTATCTGTATGCATGGGTTATTTTATCTTGCGCAGTTTTCCCTTTTCTTCCATCAGTTCAGCGAACTGTGTCCACGTTAGGTGATGCTTGTTGACGTGGTTTCCGGAAGGAACCCATTCGATATTCCCTTTGCTAATCAGAATGGTGCCTAGCTTGCCGCCATCCTTTTTCACTTCAATTTCCACGTCTTGGCGCTGCACCAGCTTGGATTGGAGATTGATTTTCACTTCGTGAGCCATAACGCCGTTCCATGTGAATTGTAGTAGCTATTATGCTACCACCATGTGATGGCTATTTGGAATCGCACAAGCCCCTCCAAGCCAGAATCGAAGCGCTGTTTTCAACCCGTAAAGTATTTCGATGGAAGTAAAATCTCTATGGAGTGTCGACAGCTTCAACAGCATCATTGACTATTACCATCTTATGCATCACCACCAAGGATGAAGCCGTGATAATCAATGTCACCGATCACAATAAGTACCTCTACCATTACACCAGTGCCGCGACGGCCATCAATAGCATTCTCAAATATCGTACTCTTCGGCTTGGCGAGTATAGGAATACCAATGACCCCAAAGAAAGTAAAAACTGGTTGTTCGATTTCGTATCATTTGAACAAAAATCTGACCGTATAAGTTACGATCGCAATGCTATGTCGGCTTGGCTGTCAGATGAGTTGAAGCGAAATACGCGGCTGACTTGTTTCTCGCTTGATACAGGGCCGTTGACCGGCAATCACCTTCAAGACATTTTTAACCGGGGTTTTTGCAAGCCTAGGATGTGGGCACAGTACGCTGAAAAACACACCGGCGTTTGTCTGGTCTTCAACCGCGAGAGTCTCGAAAAAGAAATAACCACCCAGCTAGCTATGCACACACCACTGCTTGGTGGGGCGGTGCAGTACAAAGATCGCGGTATTGCCCGAGACATATTTGAAGAGATACTCTTTAGCATTAACACGGACGACCTTGAAAAATATGGTCGAGATAGATATCCGGCAATCCATTTAAGAAAGCATTATCGCGAGCTTTTCTTCGAAAAAATGAGCGATTGGAAGGCTGAGAATGAATTTCGCTGGGTTGCGTTTGCAAAAACAACTGAACCGCTGGATGTAAAATTCGGAAGTGCCTTGGTGGGGATGATGTTCGGTGAGGACACTGCTGAAGAGGACAAAAAGGAAATGTCCCATCTCACCAGCGGTATGGGAGTCGAAATGCGAGGACTAAAATGGAAAAATCACAGCCCTTGGTATGACTTTGAGCGACAAGGTTACCGAGGACCCGAGTCTACCGTGTGAAGTCGGGTAGTGATTCCACTGATCCGAGAAATTCTCATATCCACCTCTTACGGAGTTTCTCATGGTAGCTTTGCTCAATGAAGTAATTCGCTATAAAGCTCGTAGACTGGCCGAAGTTCATATCAAGGGGGCTGTACACGATTTGACGCAAGGTCAACAATTTAACTTTGAGAGTTGTAAGCGTCAGATGAACAATTATTGGAAGCGAAAAAGCGTCAATTTGGTTTTCGAGAATGCGTACGACAGCCCTTGGTATGCGCTCGGGAGTGAAGATGCTCTGAAAGGCTGGAGAAGGTTCGATGTTCCTGCTTATCAGAAAGGCTGGAGAAGCCAGATTTTAGCTTTCGCATTTGTTGGATGGATAAATCCACGAATCATCCAGCAGTATGGTTGGATCGATAAAGCGATTGGTCAGCAGTTCATCAACATCAAGCACGACATTGACCAACTGGATTGGGAGGCTGCTCGCTACAATGACGAGTAGTCGTTTTATGCTCCAAATAGCCGACTCTGCTCTTCCCGATGACTGCCTTTGCTTCCACTCTTACCTGACGGTGAATTACGCGGTGCAACGGATCTGATTGGCCTATGGCCACCATTCAAAGCTACTACCTGAACGTTTATCCTCCGCTCCTCAATAAACGACACGGAATGCGGGGAGCAATCAACGAGGCTTTTGGGATTCGTCCTACAGCCAACGCTTGATCCTCCCGGTAACGTCATTCTGCACCAGCTTCACGCTGGAATTCCTCACAACGATTCAAGGACGATTTATGATTTCTTCCGCACGATTGGGTGACAAACATGTTTGTCCATTGCCCGGTCATGGCACCACTCCAATTGCCTCCGCCAGTGGCAACGTGAATATCAATTTCATGGGGTCGGCTCGTGTTGGCGATACGTGTGGTTGTGGCGCCGTAATCACCACAGGGTTTCCATCGATCCAGGTGAATGGCCGTCCTATGGCCCACTTGGGCAGTCCCACGAGTCACGGCGGAACGATCATCACGGGATCAGGTGATGTCGGTGGCGGGTTTGTAATGGGCGATGCTGGCAGTGCAACGATCATCAACTTCATGGCACTGGGAGCGTTCCGCCCAGATGGCACCGTAGACGATGAGAAAATGGCGACCTTGTTGGCCGACCCGAATCTCAAAGAGAAAGCCTTAGCAGCGAACGCTTTGGTAGACCCTAAGGCTGCCGGTAAGGAGCCTGAGGAGAAAGCGGCACCTACTGTCTGTAAAGACCATGACATGATGGAAGAACTGGCAAGTTACATTGCTGGCGAGATAAATACCAACATCCATCACCCATCAGTCTTGAAGATGAAAGAGCTATTGAGCTACGACGTTGCGGAAGAAACTCGAAAGCAAATGGAGCTGCCTTGGTATGCTCAAGTAGGTGCGACCAGTCCTCAAACTATTGGCGCTGCAAATGTTGCGGCTGCTATGGCACTTTGGACTGAGCGCGTGGGGCAGGGTATGGATTGGGATCACAAGAAAAAGATTCCCAAGATTATTGGAGGCGTTTGGCACAAACAAGGAGACTACGATTACTTCTACGACATTTGGTCGAACGTCCATTACGGGTATGTGGGGATGGCTGGTGGTTTGTCCGAGAGCGCTCTTTCAGACGGTGCGGGCGTTGAACAATATGCCTCAGATTTCATTCGAAAAGCGGAAGAAAAAATCGTAGAAATCCTAACGCAACAGACACCTGAAAAACCACTTCCCGGCCCACACCGTTCCGGGAATGTTGAAGGGGCCCGCGCCTTTGACGATGCTCCCGACCGAATATCGATTCAGATAGGCGTGCAGCTTTTCAAGGAGCACCCGAATGGAGGTATCACAGCCAAAATGGTTATGGACAAAGTGTTGGCAGTATCACCAACAGAGTGGGGAGACGGTGTACGTGCGCACAAATGTCATACCAACTAGATACAGGCGATTTTTTGCCGTACTTCTGCTGCTGCTCTCGCCGCTTGCATTCTGGTACATCGCAACCCCGACGGTGATCGTCCACTATTCAAAGGAGGCTACCGAAAAACTTGGGGCTGTCTGGAATACACAGGATAGGATTTATAGAAGTGGTCGCGGTGGTTTGTACCCCGGTGAATCGTCGCTGGACTTTGGTCATATCTTCCCAGACGAAGACTTCTTTATGGAGTTCTATTGGTGGGGTGCCAAGACTCGCAACCATTGCGTCAACGTCACCCCGAAGTGGCCGACGACTCATATTTACCTTGATGCTAATGGCGACATTGATACCAGTGAAGGTAGCGGTACGGACACTGATCGCTTGAAGCAGTGCACCACGGACACTGCGAAACCATGAGTCGATACTCTCAGAATTTGACCCCGCCGTTTTCAGATATTGCAAAGGGTGGGATCGGACTGTGTTCTGATCTGGAACAATAATAAGGCGAAAGCCCGCCCCTACTAAAGGACTGTCATCCTGCACGCGAAAAAACTGTAGGTGTGAGCGAGCGGCATAGATTATATCAAGCAACATGATTTCAGCGTTACAGACTCGCTCATCCACCAGACAAAGATTTTTCAAATTCAGTTATCAATTCTGGAAGGCTAAGTCCCAATACCTCACACAGGTCGCGGAGCTGCACGATATCCAGCCGACGCGTCCCGCCTTCCACATCGCTCATGAATGACTGCGGGCGGTTCAGGGCTTTTGAGCATTGAACTTGAGTGAGTCCCGCTGCCTTTCTGTATTTCTTCAACAGTGAGAGAAGCACCGCGTGCTCGCGTCTATAGATCGTTTTTGGCATGGGCTGATCGGCTACCTGACTAGCCTCTCAAGCTATATCTGGTTTCCAGATATCTGAATTTGGGATAATCTGCACCTTGACGCCAGTTGCGGGCTAAGAGACAAATTGGCCAATTGATGGGCGATCAGCGTAGATATTGCGAGGCCAAGTCTGGCATTGCTTGAGACTGGTGCGAAAAACTCGTCTAGCGAAATCTTGCCCAGGGACGTGAATACGGACTGATTGTTAGCTTCAGGAGACTTCGGCCCAGTCACCGCTACCCCCCCCTGAAATTACGAATCTCAACTGGCGACACAACTACTTGTGGATGGCACTGAAGAACGGAGCTTGGAAACCTATGAAAGCTGTTAAATGGATCGCGGTAATCGTGCTTGTCCCTGTTGTGGTCGTAGTAGGGGCTTTCATCAGGAACAAGGCCATTGGCCCGGTCGGCTGGGCCATGGATGATGTCGAGAAGTCTTTAAGAGCTAAAATGAAAGACCCAAACTCTATGGTTATTCGATCATCTTACGTCGTTGAGAGAAAATCAGGTGCTCGAAGAGAGATATCCGTCTGCGGGTTTGTAGATGGAAAAAATAGCTTCGGCGGTTATGCGGATAGCGTGCGATTCGCTTCGAGAAGCGTCTCAAATGAGAACCTTGGCACATTCGATACTTATACGGTTAAGATTGAAAATCCATCGGAAACAGCGCAGGCGAGAGATGTGGGCATGCTCTCCGGGTTCGAAGATGCTTACTGGAACAAACTTTGTGTTGATGAGTTTCATCCAGCGATAACGGCGACTGATAAGTAGACTCAGCTCCATCATGGCATGCATTTTGGTTGACTGTATGGTGGAGATTTCTGAGGATATCCAAAGCGCGCAAGAATCCACCGATGCTCTTAAGAAGTTATTGCAGCGAGATTAACTACCCCCGCCAAAATGAAACCACCATCTTCAAAACAGCCAACGGAAGTATGGTGGTCAAATCCCCCGTCCGATATCGACAGTGTCGAGCCTGTACCTTGCTGCACTGGTAGTCCAGTACTTCAGATATCTAAAATCCCCCCCGCTACAAACTAAAACACCCCGCCAGAAGCTCATAGAAGGCTCGTGGCGAGGTGCTAGCGGTGCTATCCAACTCGCCCTATAGGGTTAGGCTTGTTGCTCTATGACCGCGGCTTTAAGCTGCCTTGTCAAAGCTCAGGTCAAGGGCAATCATCAGGCGGCGAACTGCTGTTGGATTCCATGCACTACCACGCGAAGTGATGATGCCCTTGGTATTCAGGCAATCGGCTACGGCCTGCAACGTGTTGAGCTTGTTGTACAGGCACGCTTCGATGTGTGGACGGGTTACCGCGTTCAATGCTGCTGCTTTCGCTACCGCTGCAATAGTTGCCTTACCTTCTTTCCCGGTAGCTTTACCACGACCTTTCTCAAGTCCTTGTGTACGACGATTAACCTTTGCCACGGCCTCGGCCTTACCAGCATCAGCATCACGCTGCAAAGCTGCCATTGCGTCCTTAGTACGCTGAGCAATGAACTTACGTTCTTGTTCAGCGAGCGCTGCGAACAAGTGCAATGCGAAGTTATCAGCGTTTGGCATGGTAGCTACCTTCACGTCTACGCGTTTCATCAACCCAGCAACGTGTTCAACGTCTCGACCTACACGATCAAGCTTGGCAACTACAAAATCGGCACTATATTCCCTACAGGCAGCAATGGCCTTGGAGCATTCAGGGCGGTCGGCTGGTGCGATGCTGCCGCTGACAGTTTCGACAAACTCAGCAACGATGTTCCAGCCATTCGACTTGGCGGCGGTGGCAATGTACTCACGTTGTGCCTTGGTACCTAAGCCAGAGCGCTCCTGTTTACCGCTGGAAACTCGAAGGTAGGCGACAACGCTTTTCATTTAAGTATCATTCCTGTGTGGTCTGGCAGAGTGCCTTGTTGATGGTACTGATTTTACTTTTCAGCCTATGGTTTGTCAAACCTAGGTGGAACAACCATGCAGTGACAATGAGCAAAATAAAAACTCTTGACAACATCAGGTATTCACTTTGGCGAATAACTGATCATCGAACACAATGAAATCTATTGTCGATTGAGAATCAATATCAAAATGACCTAGAATGGAAGAAATGTGACGAATCATTAGCCAATCACGACCGATTACTGACAGTGCTTACCAGATAAGTAACCCATCACCAATAGACATCGGCATGTCAGCCAATTAATCAACTCGTGACCCAGGTCATGACTGATATTTAAGGTCAGAATCGACACCAATATGCCCTGTTGAAGATCCTGATACACACTCATACAGGTACAGGAAGTCGCCGTATATGGAACGTACATAGGCTATTGATTCAACAGGTAGGTATTTGTGTGTGTGACACACAAGAAAGATCAAAAGCGAGGGGATGATTATTTCATCCTTCCCTCTAAAAGCAGCTCACTCCGTTCACCTCGCCTACATGTCTTTACAGATTGACACTCATAGATCCAGTGTTAGCCAGTGAGCACCAAAGGTGTGAATGATTTTCACGAGGTGAGTCAATAAGACCACCAAGCTCTTGATCTGCCTATGTACGTCAGTACATGATTATCACTACTTTATAAGTACATGCTTCTGTGCGTTGCACAGGAATAGTTACTTTGACGTTTTGAGGGGGGGGGGCGCCCCTCTTCTTCCTTATCTTTTCTAGAGTATCCCTTTGGAAACCAAGTGGATGACCTCCGACATCAAGAATCACGTTCGCTTCGCTCTCTTATAGATCTGTCGTTAATTGTGCATCAGTGCTTCCTGCCTCCACTTGCTTGCTGTATTCCTGTGTACGCCAAACCGTTCAGCCATATGTTTGATCGTTAGGCTTTGATCTTGCTGGAATAGCAAAATTGCATCTAATTTTTCGAGAGATGCACCACGAAGCTGTCCACCACGCTCCTTCCAGAACGCATCGAAATCTAGCGTATAATTGAACTGCTCCAGTAACTCTGGACGACGCTCAAGGTGAAGCATTAGACCGCCAAGTGCAATTCGTGCAGCTTGAACAACACGCTCAACCTGACGGATGCTCATAGGCTCTACGTTGTGATTGCAAAGCACTGTAGCAGCTGTTTCAGTCGAGATTTCAGGCAGATACAAAACTCTACGTACATCACCGGGGGACACGTTGAAACGTCCCGTTGTCGGCGTGCCGCCACCTTCTCGCTCTACCTGTGTGCCACACGCTCCGATAACGCAATCATCTATCCAGGAGGTTGAGTGCCCGTCAAATCTGAAGAACTGCAAGTATCCGCAAATGGGGTTGGTCAGATTAATAACAGGGGAGCCTGCGTTCGACTTCCGATAATCGGCCTGTGCAGGAAACTGAATGACGTCCCCTGAGCATTGAGTTGCAATGTTTGAGGTAGCACCAATGTCAATTGGGGTGCCATCATCAGACATTACAAAGCAAGATCGGTTAGCAACATTTTTCTTTGCTTGAATCGTATAGCCGTATGGCTCCGGATGATAATCTTGGATTGTGTAGATCCCCATTATTTCGCCCGTAGCTGGGTTCACACTGAATCCATCAATGTTGTGTGTGCGACTTACATTCTGATCGTTGCAGTGGTGTAGCCTCGGCTGATAACTCTTAGGTTGTACATGCTTGATCCAACCCAAGCCGTGACCAGTGCAACCTTTGCAGCGACACTGTGCGTTCCACTGTTGTATGGTTTTGCTCATTGTTTTTCTCCATTTGTTAGTTCAGCTCATAGGCATTCCTCACGGTAACTGCCAGATCAGTATGAAAATATTTCGATCGATATCGCTTACCGGCGCAGGATCACACATCAATTTCGACAGGGACTGTGTGAGCGACGTATAAGCTGACGTAATTTAATCTGTAGAGTAATTACAGGTCAATTAATGCAACTGTAGAGAAATCAAAAAGGTGAATTCTTGCTGATAATCAGCCCTACACTATTTCTCTGAACCGCTTAGAATCGGTGGTGCTGATGAAAGCTGTCTCACGAACAACGCTTGCATGAGCCACTCAGGGCAACGGTATGGCGTACACACATGAAAAAGCCCCATGG
This sequence comes from Pseudomonas sp. NPDC087817, assembly GCF_044742875.1. Lineage (NCBI taxonomy): Bacteria > Pseudomonadati > Pseudomonadota > Gammaproteobacteria > Pseudomonadales > Pseudomonadaceae > Pseudomonas > Pseudomonas sp. NPDC087817. The sequence goes on along the minus strand of NZ_JBIUVJ010000005.1, from coordinate 150,658 downwards.
TCAACCGTTAAGATAGCCACCACAGGGCTTCGTTTGATATTGGGTTAACCTTGCATATCTGTCGAAAATTCAACGGCTTTTTGTTCAGGAATATCATCGGGAATAACCAACGGGGAATAACATTGTTCCACTTGCTTATTGATGACATCCTGTTTTTTAGCTTCTTCTTTCTCGCGCTGGAGTCGTTGTCTTTCTTCATCAGCTTGTACCAATTGTTCACGCAGTAAGTCTTGATAACGTTTGTGTTCGGACTTCAGATGCTCAACATAGTCAGCCTTCGTCTTTTGCTTCAGGTGTTCAATGTCAGCTTCTTGCATCTCAAGGGGCTTGATCATCATAACCGTATGCGATAGTTGGCCATGTTCAACAGGGTAGCGAGTGCTAACGCTATATCCTTGCTGAGCCTTCTCAATCACAAGGTTGAGAAAGTTATGCTCCAATGGAGCATGTATCATCTCAAGGCTGGCAGCAGTGTGATGATATGCATGCAGCTCCATATCAAGCCGACGCAAGTACTCTTGATCATCCCATGCAGGTGGTACACCTTGGATCTTAATTTTTTTATCATGTTTACTCATTTGCTTACTCCTCTTAGTTTCTTGAAATGCCCGATAATAGTAGTTTGTAGCTTTAATCTAAATTGCTCATCCACCTCAGACTGTTCAGCATCTGTCAGCTGTACGTGTTTTACCAAGGTCTTAGTAGTATTTGGTACTACTGTATGTACAGCTGATTGCACGTTCGCTTTAGCAGCCTCGGCCGATGTAGCAACCAGTGCTTCAGCTTCTTTCCTTGCCTTTACTTTGGCTGCTGCTCTTTTAAATTGATCCAGTCCGTTCATGCTGCGGCCCTCAATTGTCGACCGTACCTAAAACTTGCATACGACTGGGCTTGAACTGCATTCCTCTCAATGCAAGTGGCAGTTGGTTGTAAACCATGATGTTCAATCAGCTTACCCAGCGTATCTTGAGCATATTGGTACAACATCTTGTTGCCTTCACTGGCAGCAATGCGCAGAGCGCTTAGACATTTCATCACATCAGGGTAAGTATTCCACTCACTCATGTCATACGTTTCGTACATGTAAACCATTCCTTTCCTCCACAGTTGAGCCTCGCCTTCAAGTTAGGCTGAGATAATGCGATATTTGATGTTTTGATCCACGTATTACGTGGCCTCCAGAGGTGCAAAAGTGTCTACTGACACCCTATGTAGGGTTGCCACTTTTCATGCTCTACAGCCCAGTAAAACCGTTAAGCGATGTTTGCGTATTCAGCAGGTAGGCACGAGCGGAATAGATGCTTGTGTTCAATGCTTCATCCAATTCATATGGAGTAGCGTTAGGATTAGCGTCAATCCACATCTTCACTTGTGTTTCACGGTCTACAAACAGCTTACGTTGTTCGTCTCTTATTCGGATCTTCATTGGCTTTGCATTACCAACCCTACCGCCTGACACTTGATCGCCTATATACGCAGAGCGGGCCATTAACTCACCAATGTCTAACAGCGTTGAATCTTGTTTAGCAAGGTGTCGGTAGTAGATGTCTAATGCCTTGTCATTGGCTAAGACAAATCTCTTTAACTTACTGTCCTGCGGGATGTAGCTACAGGTTACAACACCAATGATTAGGTTTGATGGTGCGTTGATTGCAAAGTAATTACTGATGATTACCTCCTTGGGTATTTATACCTCGTTATGTGTGGGAGTGGGTTTAGTGTATGAACACAGTATTCACAAACATTCCAGCTGACGTAGCAGACGGTCATTCACACTTACTCCGTCGTTAAAAGTCTTAAGAGCAAGATCTGTGTACATAACGATTGGAACTCGTATTTGGAGAAGGACGGTTCCTGTTCTGTTTCGACGATAGAGTTCTGTTCTACATTTGCTGGTACAGGTCTTAGTATCAGCCCTACGGTTAATAAGCGGTGTAGCACAAACAATACATTGTGTGAATTTCATTTGTTTTCCTATAGATGATGCACAGCTTACTTCGACAGTTAACTGTGATTAGAATTTGACATATTTTATTTAGGGCACAAAAAAGTCCGTCACTCGGAAGAAAAAGAAGAAGTGACAGACCAGTTTGCTTAGAGGGTTGCTACCGAGATAGCTGATTTACAACGGAAGGAAATACGAAACTACGAAGGATTGTTAATTAGCATTGATGTTGCTCGATTCATATTTAAAGTATAACACTTTAGTTCATATTTGTCAACTAAGAGTAATATGTTTTTCACACTTAAGTTTACAAAAAACTAAATTCGAATGATAGATTAGAGAGTGCGTCAAGTTTCTGTTTTGGGCTGGCACCTTCGTCGTAGACATCGAATGTAACCAAACCTGTCTCGTGACCGACGATGTTCGCAACAGTAGGGCCGGGAACTCCGCTTCGTAGTAATAAAGTTACGACCATTGCTCTTACGCTGTGGAATACATGCTGCTTGCCGAAGCCTTGTGCTGTTTTCAATCTACCGAATGCTTTGCTGAGTGAGTCGGATCGAATCCCGTACTTGTTCCCTGCTGAGCTTGGCAGGAGGAAACCGTCCGTACTATCAGCATTCAGGCGCTCAACGGTGGTCAACAGGGATGGGTGTATTGGTATTTGTCTAATACCTGCAACAGTCTTACTGTCTTCAATGGTGAAGCTCAGAACCCCTTCGATCTTCAACACCGTATCTTTGCGAAGCTGGGCTAGCTCCTCGATACGGCATCCAGTGTAGGCACCGAGCATGATTAAATCGCACAACGTCTGGTTGCCTTCAGCTTGGGCAACTCCGTACAAGTATTCAATCTGCTCTGGGGCGAATGCCTTGCGGGCTGCATCTGCCTTGGCTTTACCACGCACCTTGGGAAGTTCTTGTCCTTTGAACGGGTTGTCCAGTCCCAGGTGCAACTCTTGCCAACGCGCATCAGTCTTCATTGCCCACCGCCAAAACGTTGAACCTGCTAGTAAGTATTGAGCTTTGGTTTTGCTCGATAGATTAAGCGTTTCTAACCACGCGGCAACGGTGGTACTTGTCAGCGATGCACCTTGATCACGGAGGTAACCAGACAGCTTGATGAGCTTGGCTTCCTGCTGGTCGATGGTCTTAGCCGCAATACCATCTTTTACGCGGTATGCTCGAAATTTTTCTAGGCGATGCGCTGTAATAGGAGAAACTGGTTTGTAGCTTGTTGGTTCTTGGATAATCTCGTGAGCTTCTCTCAGATCATGCGTAGAAAGCCCATGTCTGCGTTCGGCTAGCTGAACCATAGTGTTTTGTACGGTTTGAGCGGAACGCATCACCGCGTCAACCATCGTGATTGGCTCTGACTCAAGGTCAGCTCTTAAACGGTCTACAAGGCCGGTGGCACCTTGTATCTCCAACTGCTGAGCATCTCGCAAGAACTCTTTTATTTCCTCTTGCAGCTTCGCAGAACGGACGTAAATCTCAGCGGCTGTACCGCCTAAACCCTTGGGTGGATTCTTGACGGCATCTAACAACGCTGCATCTATTTGTTGTTGCAGGTTCAAGCTTTTATCTGCGAGTTCGGGACGCCACTGGTCACGAGCGTTGAGCTTTAGCTCCTTAGCTTTCTCAATCTCTGCCTTCCACTGACCAGCGACGCGCATGGCTATAGCTTTCGCTTCGGTTAAGTCACTGGTGCCAGTGGTTTTGATAAGTTTGGCACGTCCACCAAATGCATGACGGACTTCCGGGGGAACCGTCATGCGCACGTACCATCTCGATTCGCCCTTTTTTCGTGTGAGGTAGTCGGCCATTTTTTATTCCTGATTTGCCCACTCAATTTGACCACTCTTGAGGTCGGAAGCCAAGAAATACCGTGCTCTGTGGGCTGTAGTTTTGAAATCGGAGATTCCCTATCTCTCCGCCATATATAGAAAAATCCCCGTAGATGAAAATCTACGGGGATTTTTTGTTTTCGGTGCCTTGGAAAAGCCCCACAGAATTCACTATGTGGGGCTTTTCCATGTTTGCAGGGTCTAAAACTCCCCGCAATCAATCACTCACGGCTGCGAGTGCCCCAGCTTCCGTTTGATCAATTCATACACATCCTTATGCGTCGAGTTGTGCAGCGTCTTGTCCTTGCATGCCGAGCTGAGGAAGGTTTTCACTTCGTCCTTGGCATGTGGGTAGAGGCCGGCGACATAGTCCGCTTCGTGTTCTTGCGAGCAGTTGAAGTGCTTGTCGTCTTTCGCTTTGTCTCTAGCCATTTTTACGGCTCCTTTCGAGTTCGATTGATCAGGTGGAACAGGGCCGGATTGCCCCATACGCCGGTCAGCGTAGAGGCGTTGGGATAACTCGCCACTGGTTCGAACAAAAAAGGAAAGGGCTGTAGGACGCAGTCGTGCATTGGCTCTCGCGGTTAAATCTCCTTGACCGGCGTCTCTCCCGTTGCACCCTTGATCAGCGCGATCACATGCAAACAATCCGCCTTGTTCACATACGACTCGCCGCTGGCGATGGTCTCGTGATTGCCCGCGCGCAGCCTCCACCGCCATTGGCCTTTGCCGGTGCTTGGGGTGCCTCTGGATTGCCTGTAAATCTCGAAATACATTCAGTTCGCTCCATGCGATTTGTGCGTGCGACAGCCTGTGTGGCGCATCGACGCAAGCCTAGCGCAGGCGAGTGTTTTGGCTATCGGACATTTGTTTCCAATCGTTCGCGGATGTTTCTGAGGAGTGCGGACTAGAGCGCCGGGTCAGGCCTCTGGTTTGGCCGATATGACGCCGTTTGACCCTTGCAACGCCGTCGACGCTACTGCTTAATACGGGACGGCTCATGGCGTCGAAAATCTTTCGTCGACCGACAAACACTATAAAAAGAGCACTCCTTTGACTGAGCACGGAACGCAACAGGCCGTTCGGGTGACGTTATCGCTGGTTGTCCCCGTTTTTAACGAGGAGGACAGTCTCGACACGTTTCTCCTGCGCATAGATGAGGTCTTTCAGACCCAACCGTCAATTGACCTTGAACTGGTGTTCGTCAATGACGGCAGCACTGATACCACGTTGCAGCGTTTACTTGAGCGCCAGCAGCGAGACTCGCGCCTGCGCATCGTCGATCTGAGTCGCAACTTCGGCAAAGAGGCGGCGTTGTCTGCCGGTCTGCAAATGGCGACGGGGCAGATCGTGGTGCCGATCGATGCCGATCTGCAGGATCCGCCTGAAGTGATCCTGCAAATGATCGAGCGCTGGCGGGAAGGCTACGAAGTGGTGCTGGGCCATCGCATCAGTCGCCGCAGCGATACCTGGGCCAAGCAGACCTCGGCGCACTGGTTCTATCGCCTGCACAATAAAATCGCCGAACAGCCATTGCCGGAGAACGTCGGCGACTTCCGCCTGATGGATCGTTGTGTGGTCGATGCGTTGCTGACCTTGCCGGAGTCCCGACGCTTCATGAAAGGCTTGTTCGCCTGGGTCGGATTTCGCACCACTCACGTCGATTACGAGCGCCCCGAGCGCGTGGCCGGGCACAGCAAGTTCAACGGCTGGCGACTGTGGAATTTTGCCCTGGAAGGCATCACCAGTTTCAGCACCGAACCGTTGCGGATCTGGACGTACATCGGGGCACTTGTGTCGCTGGTGTCGTTTGCCTTCGCCATTTTTATCGTGGTGCGTACGCTGGTCCACGGTGTCGACATGCCTGGTTACGCCTCGCTGATGGTCGCGGTCACGTTCCTTGGCGGCCTGCAATTGATTGGCATCGGTGTGCTCGGCGAGTACCTGGGCCGCACTTATATCGAATCCAAACGCCGGCCGGTTTATCTGGTGCGTCGCGTCTACGACCCCAAGGACTGACACATGGATCTCAAGGAAACCGACATCCTCGGCGACAGCATCGGCGAGCATTGGTATTACTGCTCCAAAGCAGCAGCCACCCGTCGCTTGCTCGGCGATGCGCCGATCAAGCGGATTCTCGATGTGGGCGCCGGTTCCGGGTTTTTCTCCCATCATCTGTTGAGCCAGACCGATGCGCGTGAGGCCTGGTGCGTGGATATCAGCTACCCCGTTGATTCAGATGCAACCACCACCGGCAAACCGGTGCATTACCGGCGCGGCATCGAAACCATTGACGCCGATCTCGTGCTGCTGATGGATGTCCTTGAACACGTCGATGACGACCTCGGTCTGCTCAAGGAATACGTCGACAAAGTGCCGTCCGGCAGCCGTTTTCTGATGACGGTGCCGGCGTTCCAGTTTCTCTGGAGCGGTCACGACGACTTCCTTGAACACAAGCGCCGCTACACCCTGGCACAGTTCGAAACACTGGCTCGCGATGCCGGCCTGACGGTGCAGCGCGGTGCCTATTATTTCGGCGCGGTGTTCCCGATTGCGGCGGCACTGCGTTTGCTGCCACAGGGCCCGCAGACTGCAACGCCACGCTCGCAGCTCAAGCGTCATCACCCGCTGGTGAACTCGGTGCTCAAGGCCCTTTGCAGCCTGGAGCTGCCATTGATGCGCACCAATCGCCTCGCCGGTTTGAGCGTTTTTGTGCTGGCGCAAAAACCGTGACCTCAGCGGAAAAATCCCTGTTGATCCAGCGCGGTTTGCGTTTTGCCTTGACCGGGATTTTCGTCACTGGCTTGCATGCCCTGGTCGCGGTGCTGTTCATCAATTTCATCGCCCCTCAGCCACCGCTTGCCAACGGCGTGGCTTTTGCCGTCGCGACCGTCGTTTCCTACGTGATCAACACCACCTGGAGTTTCTCGGCCCGGCTGCATGGCAGAACCCTGATGCGTTTTCTGCTGGTATCGCTGGGTGGGTTTTTATTGGCGATGTTGGTTGCCTGGGCTGCGCAAATGGCCGGGCTCCACTATCTGTTGGGCATCGGTGCGGTGGCGCTGACGATTCCGGCATTCACTTTTGTGCTGCATAACTTCTGGACGTATCGATGAAGGTTTCGAACACCCATCCGGCCCTCGCGTTGCTACCGATCCTGCTGGGCGTGCTGGTGTTCTTCCTGGTGATCGGTCCACAGGCGCTGGATCCGCAGAACATCGCTTGGTTGAAGGACGGTGATCCGGCAACGCATTACCTGGGCTGGGTGAATTTCCGTCATTCGCCCTGGACGTTTCCGCTCGGGCTCAACCCGTCGTATGGGTTGGAGTTGGGCAGCGCGATCATCTTTTCTGACTCCAATCCACTGATGGCGTTGCTGTTCAAACCGTTCAGTGGCTGGTTGCCGGACACCTTTCAGTATTTCGGAATCTGGTTGCTGGCCTGTTTCGTTTTGCAGGCCTGGTTTGCCTGGCAATTGCTCGGGTTGATGACTGATAACCCCGTGCTTCGACTGCTGGGCGCGGGGCTGTTGGTGTTTTCTCCGCCGATGTTTCTTCGTACCGGAGGGCACTTGTCCCTGGCCGGACACTTCCTGATTCTGGCGCCCCTTTACCTGGCGCTGCAGCCGATGCTCCAACGGCGGCGCCTGGCATGGGGCGCATTACTGGCCGCCACCGCACTGGTGCATGCGTATCTGTTGGTGATGGTGGCGCTGATCTGGGTGGCGGATCTGCTTGGCAAGGTCTGGGTAGGCAGGCTGACCCGACGTCAGGGCCTGATCGAGTTCGCCAGTCTGTTTGCCCTGGTCAGCGTGTGCTGCTGGCAAGCCGGGTATTTCAGCATTGTCGACGGCGCGGGCGGTGGCGGGTTTGGCTGGTATCGAATGAATCTGCTGTCCCTGGTCGATTCGGATGGCTGGTCATATGTTCTGCCAAACCTTGCCAACGGCGGCGGCGATTATGAAGGCTTCAATTATCTGGGCCTCGGGGTTCTGTTATTGCTGCCATTGGCGAGCATCGCCTGGTTCAGAAGCGGCATTTCCTTGAAGGCGCTGCTGCGCAGCCGGCCCTGGTTGGTGTTGGCGATGCTGGGATTGACCCTGTTCGCACTGTCGAACCAGATCGGTTGGGGCACGCACACGTTCAGCTATCCGCTACCCAAAATCCTTGAGCGTCTGGCGAGTATTTTTCGCGCCTCGGGTCGCATGTTCTGGCCGGTGTTTTACGCCATCGTCGTGTTGCTGGTGTTCTTCGTCGTGCGGGGCTATCGAACGCGTACCGCCATCGGTTTGCTGGCACTGGCGCTGGTGGTGCAAGTGGTGGATACCCGCATCGCCTGGGCGAGTTTGCGGGCGGCGAAAATGCTGCCACCGACATCCACCTGGGCCAGCCCCATGCATGATCCTTTCTGGGACAGCGCCGCGGCTCATTACAAGAATATCCGCGCGATGATCCCGAAAAATCAGCCCGATCAGTGGCAGGCCATCGCCGATTTCGCCGCTGCTCATCGATTGCAGACCGATGCCGTGTACATGGGGCGCATGAGTCCTTCTGTCCTCGAACGCACCCAGCTCGGTGCGCAGCGCAGGCTGGCGACGGGCGATTACGAGGCCGACTCGCTGTACATCATAGATGATGAGGCGTTGGACGCGGCCATCAACAGTGTGCACAGCGACACTGACCTGCTGACCCGCGTAGACGATTTTGTTGTATTGGCACCGGGCTGGAAACACTGCAATCAATGCCTGGCGATGGTTGATGAGGGGCGGGCAATGTCCTCGATTCCGTCCAGCCAGTCAGGGCTGGTGCAGACATTCAATCGTAAAAGCCGACAGCTGACCAAGGGCTGGGCGGCGCCTGAAACCTGGGGTACCTGGAGCGAAGGGACGGAGGCTGAAATCACCCTGCGGGTGAAGCCGGATACCCAAGTGATCGTGCTGGAGGCACTGGCATTCGTGATGCCGCCAGGTCTTACCCAGCGGGTCATCGTCAGCATCAATGGTGAACAGGTGTTGTCGACGCGTCTGACGCAGGTGCAAGACAACCGGCTGGAAATTCCGCTCAGTACGGCCATCCGCGAGACGTTGGGCAAGAATGGTCTGCTGAAACTTCAGTTGCATCTGCCCGATGCCGTCAGCCCGCAACAGCTGGGCTTGAATGATGATGCGCGGGTCATGGGGCTGGGGTTGAAAACGCTGACCGTCCACTAAGCGCTGAAACACTGTGTGGATGCTGATGGACGCCAGGCCCAAGGACTTTCTACACTGCCTCCAGTCTGGGGATCAGGGGAGCAATGGATGAATCGAAATGAACTGCGCAAGGCTGACATCAACCTGATGGTGGTGTTCGAGACCTTGATGCTCGAACGCAATGTGACCCGGGCGGCGGAAAAGCTTTTTCTCGGCCAGCCGACCATCAGCTCGGCGCTCAATCGCTTGCGGTCGATGTTCAACGATCCATTGTTTATCCGCGTCGGCCATCGCATGGAGCCTACGGCCCGTGCCGAAGAACTGTTTCGTCATCTCTCGCCGGCGCTCGATTCGCTGTCCGTCGCGCTGAGCCTGACGCACAATTTCGATCCTGCTGTCAGCAACATGACCTTTCGCATCGGCTTGTCCGATGACGTCGAGTTCGGCCTGTTGCCACCCTTGCTGCGCGCCCTGCGCCAGGAAGCGCCGAAAGTCGTGTTCGTGGTGCAACACGTCGATTACTGGCGCATTCCCGACTTGCTCGCAGCGGGTGATATCACCGTGGGTATCAGCCAGACCCGTGGTCTACCGGCCAATGCCAAACGTAAACTGCTGCGGCATATCCAGCCGAGTATCCTGCGTGCCGATGCATCCGACTCACCGTTGACCCTCGATGAATACTGCTCGCGGCCCCATGTGCTGGTTTCCCACACGGCGAACATCAGTGGTTACGCTGACGAGTGGCTCGCCGAACTCGGTCGCACCCGGCAGGTCGTGTTGTCAGTGCCGCAATACAGCTCATTGCCTGCCTTGTTGGCCGGGACGGATCTGATTGCCAGCCTGCCGGATTACACCGCCGAGGCCATGGCTGCGTCCGGATTGCTGTTCAAAGAGCCGTTTCCTTTCAAGACGCCGATGCTCGATCTGTCGATGGTCTGGCTCAGTCACGTCGACAGCGACCCGGCCGAGCGCTGGTTACGTTCGCGGCTGGAAGCGTTCATGAGCGAGCGCCCCCTCACCGCGCCTTGAAATCACTGCAGTCAGGCGCGACAGCGCCTGCAGGGATTTGCAAAACCGGCATTGGTGAAGCTTCAGGCGGCTTCCAGTTCGCTGCACACCTTGATCACTTGTTCGCGCAGCCAGATGTTGGCGCTGTCATGGTCGGCGTGCTGGCTCCATTGCATGTCGAGAGTGAACCCCGGCAGGCCATTCGGCGCCTCACAGTGATTGAAGATGGCTTCTTTGGTCAGTAAACGCTGGATGCGCCGGGGCAGGGTGAGGATGAAATCGGTGCCGGTAATCATTTTCAGTGCGGCGCTATAGCTGTTGGAGCGTGCCACGATCTGACGTTTCTGCGCCTGCCGTGCCAGCCAGCCATCGACCATGTTGGTGGTGGACGTCCAGGGTGTCGGAAAGACATGCCGGCGTTCGGTGAAGGCTTGCAGGCTCAGGCGTGGTTCCAGTGGTGTGGCACGTTTATCGAAGACGCAGACCAGATCATCTTCAAGCAGCATCCGCGACTTCAGGTCAGTGTGATTGCGGTGAAAGTTCGGGCCGAAACTGATCACCAGGTCGAGACTGCCGTCACGCAGTTCATCGGCCGGCACGTCGGTTTCGAACTTGTGCATGTTGACCATTACTGGCAAGTCATCGTAGTCGAAACGCTTCAACAGACGCGGCAGGATCAGTTGCTCGAAGTACTCCGGGGCGCAGATGTTGAAGGTGACGGCTTGCCGGCTCGGATCGAATGCCGGGGCACCGGCGTGGCACAGGTTGATACTTTCGAGGATTTTCTGCACATGGCTGTACATGCTGCAGGCCTTGTAGGTCGGGCGCATGCCGGTACGGGTGTTGATGAACAGCTCGTCTTCGAAACTGGTACGCAGTTTTTTCAGGCAATAACTGACGGTGGATTGACTGACGAACAGCGTTTCCGACACATCGGTGACGCTGCTCTGCTCATACACGGCGATAAACACCATGAGGTCCTGCATGTCGAGCTTTCGAAGCAAGTTACTGTTCAGCATCCGTACTGTCTCGCTGTGCTCCTTGCGCTGAATCCGCGCAAACGTGTGCGAACGATCCTAACGGAACGATGGTACTAGGAGAAACCCCTGTAGGACATTTCACGGACAGTTGTGGGACAGAAAGTTTTAGCAACACGACGTCGCTGAATAATCCGCGCAAAGATGGCCAGAGGCCTCTAGCTCATGGGCTTCTGCGATCATCGAATATGCTGCGTATAATGTCGCGGATTAAAGCGCAGCACCATCAGCAGCATGACCACCATCACCGCTGTCAGCGACCACCACGCCCATTCGAAGCTGCCGAGTTGATCACGAACCATCCCCGCCAGCAGAGGGGAGAGGCCGGCAATCAGATAACCAATGCCTTGCACGAAAGCGGTAAGGCCGCCGGCACGCTGTGGATTGTCGAGGTGGTCGAGCGAGACGATCAGGCTCATCGGAAACAGTCCGCCAATACCCAGCCCCAACAGACAGGGCCACAGCAGGCTGAGATGGTGCGGGCTGAGGATCAACCCGCAGAAGCCGACGATGATCAATCCGAGCAGCGCCATCAACACCACGCGCCGGTCACGACTGCGATTGGCGATGGCCGGAACCACCAGGCCGGAAATCACCTCCATGGCCGTCAGAAAACCCAACAGCAGACCGGCGTTCTGTTCACTCCAGCCTTTTTCAACGTAGTACGGCGCCAACCAGGCGAGCACACAGGTGTAGGACGCCGTCCCCAGACCGAAGAAGACCGCGAGTAACCAGGCGCGGGAATTGGCGAAAAACGATTCTTTCTTCGCGGCAGCGCTGACGGCGTTTGGCAGATGGGTGCGTTGTGACCACCAGAACAGCAAGGCGAACAACGCCAGCGCTGCCCAAATGGCCAACCCTACGCGCCAGCTTCCGGTTTGCACCATCACCAGTGGGGCGAACGAGGCGGCAAGGGCCGCGCCGCCCATGATCGAGGTCACGTACAAGCCCATGCACAGCGCCACGTTGTCCGGGAAACGTGCTTTTATCAGCGCCGGCATCAACGCCTGAATCAGCGCGATGCCGATTCCCGCCAGCACCGCGCTGATAATCAGCTCCGCCGCAGAATCGACAAACAGCCGCGCCAGTGTTGCCAACCCGATGATCAGCAGCGACAGCAGCACCGTGCGCTGCTCACCCAGACGCTGACTGATGCTAATGCCGAAAAACATCGCCATGCCCATGGCCATCACCGGCAGCATGGTCAGCAGCGACGCGAGGCTGTAACTCAACGGGATATCGCCGCGAATGGCCGAGAGCAATGGCCCGACCGCGGCCATCGATGGACGCAGATTAAGTGCGACCAGAATGATGGCGAGCATCAGCCAGAGAGCGGGGCGGGCGGTGGTGCGGACGTTTTCCATCTTCAGACCTATGAGCGAGAGGCTGACAATTAGGCGCCCGGCTGTCGCACCGGACAAACCAGAAAATCCCGAGCAGTATTTAAAAAGTCGATAACACTTCTCTCCTTGTGGCAGGGGGCTTGCTCTCGAAAGCGGTGGGGGCGGTCACCCTCAGTGCGGAATGTGCCGACCTCTTCGCGAGCAAGCCCGCTCCCACAGAAAGTGTCTGGTCCAAAACTTAACCAGAGCTGAATCATTCTCAAATACTTCACAAGTTCGCGTTATAGCCACCTGCCAACTAATCGTTGGCGTCTTTTTCACAAAAAATTGATGGTTGCCTGCCTAAAGTTTGTTATGCCTCGGTTAATGAGTTTTTCACAATTAACCCAGGCGCTTCTTTTCAGGAATTGCCCACCTCTATGTTGAAGTTAAAAACCGTGCGCCCGGAATGGGTGACGTTGATTGCCAGTGCCTTTCTTTTGCTCGGTTTCAACTTTGTGCTCTGGCAGCATTTGTTCGAGATTACCGCGGCGGATGGCAAAGGCATCGCCATGCGCGTGGCTTTCGCCGTGATGATCTTTGCCGCGTTCAACATCGTGCTGACTTTTCTGGCCTTTCGTCCGCTGCTTAAACCCATCCTGACTTTGATGTTCTTGATCAGCGCCGGCGTGGCTTATTTCATGAGCCAGTATGGCGTGATGATTGATTCGGGCATGTTTCGTAACTTTGCTGAAACCAACGTCACGGAAGTGCGTGACTTGTTGTCGTTGAAGTTGTTTGTGTATGTCTTGTTGTTAGGCGTTTTACCGTCGTGGTTGTTATGGAAAGTTCCAGTCAACTATCGTCGCTGGCATCACGAACTGCTCAGTAAAGTTATCGTCAGTGTGGCCTCGGTCGCGGTCATCGGTGGTGTGGCGCTGGCCAACTATCAGGGATTGTCTTCGCTGTTTCGTAATCACCATGAACTGCGCCTGATGCTCGTGCCGAGCAACTACATTGGCGCGTCGGCCGGTTACCTGCGGGAGCAGGTCGTCTCGGCGCAGCAAACGTTCGTGAAAATTGGCGAAGACGCACAACGCAACCCGGATCTGAAAGTCCAGCCGCGCAAATCCCTGACCGTACTGGTGGTGGGGGAAAGTGCCCGTGCAGAGAACTTCGGCATCCTCGGTTATGGCCGGGACACCACGCCGAAACTGGACAAGGAAGCCGGGCTGATCGCTTTCACCGATGTGCATTCCTGCGGCACTGAAACCGCGGTCTCGGTACCGTGCATGTTTTCCAACATGGGCCGCAAGGATTACGACGCCAGCAAGGCGAAGAACGAAGAAGGCCTGCTTGACGTGCTCAAACGTGCCGGCATCGACGTGATCTGGCGTGATAACCAGTCCGGCTGCAAGGGCACCTGTGATCGGGTCACCTTGCAGGATGTCAGCAACTTGAAGGACCCGACGCTGTGCGCCAACAGTGAGTGCCGCGACGAAATCCTGCTGCAAGGTCTGCAAGGCTTTATCGATCATCTGGACAAGGACACCGTGCTGGTCCTGCATCAGATGGGTAGTCACGGCCCGGAATACTTCAAGCGTTATCCAAAGGAATACGAGCACTTCACGCCGGTCTGTGAAAGTAACGCGCTGAACAATTGCAGCCGCGAAAGTATCGTCAACGGTTACGACAACACCCTGGTCTATACCGATCATGTGCTGTCGAGCCTGATCGATGTGTTGCGCAACAATCAGGACAAAGTCGATACTGCGATGTTGTATCTGTCTGATCACGGTGAGTCGCTGGGCGAGTACAACTTGTTCCTGCATGGCACGCCTTACATGCTGGCACCCGAGCAACAAAAGCATGTGGCGATGCTCGCGTGGTTCTCCGACAACTATCAAAAGGCTTATTCGGTCGACACCCATTGCCTGCAAATGAGTCGTGACAAACCGTTGAGTCAGGACAATCTGTTCCACTCGATGCTTGGTCTGCTGGAGGTGCGCAGCAAGGTCTATCAGCCGGATCTGGACCTGTTTGCCGGATGCCGTGGCGCGGTGATTGACGGCGTGCTGGCCAAGGACTGAGCCGTTTAAGGCCTGTCGTTCTGACGCGACGGGCCTGTCCGTTTCCTCTGTCAGACTATTCTTGCTCTTTGGCAGGACATTTCGTTACAGCTCTTGCCCTTCGCAGGCGCGTAAATCGCCAGTGGCGATATATACTGCGCGCCATTCTTCAAGGGAGAGCCGTGTGGCCATCGATATTCACTGGATTCGCGACAACGAAAGCCTCGCGCAATTTTGCGCCGAGTGGCAGCAGCTGCCTTTCGTGGCCCTCGACACCGAATTCATGCGGGTCGACACCTTTTACCCGATTGCCGGCCTGTTGCAGGTCGGCGACGGCAAACGCGCCTACCTGATAGATCCGCTGACCATCAATGCCTGGCAACCGCTGGCCGCATTGCTGGAAAACCCGGCAGTGCTCAAAGTCCTGCACGCGTGCAGCGAAGACCTCGAAGTCCTGTTGCGCCTGACCGGCAGCCTGCCGGCGCCGATGTTCGACACGCAATTGGCCGCTGCTTACCTGAACCTAGGGTTCTCGATGGGCTATTCGCGACTGGTGCAGGAAGTGCTCGGCATCGAACTGCCGAAAGGCGAAACCCGCTCCGACTGGCTGCAGCGTCCGTTGTCCGACACGCAAATCAGCTACGCCGCTGAAGATGCCGTGCATCTGGCGGAGGTTTTCGTCCAGCTGCGGCCGAAACTGTCTGACGACAAGTTCGCCTGGGTGTTGGAAGACGGCGCCGAACTGGTCGCCAACCTGCGTCGCGAAACCGACCCTTACGAGGTTTATCGCGAGGCCAAACTGGCGTGGAAACTGTCTCGCGCCCAGTTGGCTGTACTGCGTGAACTGTGCGCCTGGCGTGAAAAAGAAGCCCGTGCCCGCGATCTGCCACGCAACCGCATCGTTCGCGAGCATTCGCTGTGGCCGCTGGCGCGTACCCAACCGGACAACCTCGCCGCGCTGGGCAAGATCGAAGACATGCACCCGCGTACCGTGCGTCAGGACGGTCAATTTCTGCTTGATCTGATCAAGCGCTCTGGCAGTGTGGGGCCTGATCAATGGCCGCCTGCTGTAGCAGAGCCATTGCCGATCGAAGCGGCAGCGTTGATCAAACAACTGCGCGCATTGGGCCAGGCTGAGGCCGAGCGTCTGGGCATTGCCCCAGAGCTGATGCTGCGCAAGAAAACCCTCGAAGCGCTGGTCAAAAGCGGCTACCCCGAGGGTCCTTACCAATTGCCTGAGTCGTTGCGTGGCTGGCGCCGCGAACTCATGGGCCAGAAGCTGCTCGACAGCCTGGCCACCGCCGGAGAACAGCCTTGAAACGTATTTGCTCTATTTACCAAAGCTCGAAGCGCAAAGGCATGTACCTCTATGTGCTCAAGAGCGATGAATTGGAACGCGTGCCCGAGGCGTTGATGGCGGCTTTCGGCAAAGCCATATTTTCCTTCAGTCTGGTGTTGACGCCTGAGCGCAAACTGGCCAGTGAGGACATCGTCGTGGTCCTGGAAAACCTCGACAAGCAGGGCTATCACCTGCAAATGCCACCGGCCGAGGACGAGTACATCGAGCACTTGCCCGAAGAGTTGCTGCGCCGCAACGACCCGGTCTGATCGGCGAGGCCCTGTTCTGGGCCTCTGTTAACCCTGGAACTGTTTTTACCGCGATGGCCGCCCTGAAAGCGGCGGCTGTCTGCACGGTTTGCGAAAGGTTTGAAGATGCGCGTTCTGATTGCTGAACACGACCACGCGATATACGCCCGGCTGCTGCGTCAGGCAGCGCCGGAGCTTGAAGTATTGACCAGCGGCGACTCCGCTGAACTGGCCCGTCAGGCCGCCGATTGCCCGGTATGGCTGGGGCAACCGGATCTGCTCGCGACCCTGTTGCGCCAGGGCCATCAACCGCAATGGCTGCAATCGACCTGGGCCGGCATCACGCCGCTGCTCGCTGATGGCTTGCGTCGGGATTACCGCTTGACCCGCGCGGTGGGGATTTTTGGCCAGGTGATGGCCGAATACGTGCTGACTTACATGCTCGGCCACGAACGCGAAGTGCTGGCGCGGCTGGTCAGCCAGGTCGAGCGCAAATGGGACAACCGCACCGGCCAGAGCCTGGTCGGACGCAAGGTGCTGATCGTCGGCACCGGTGACATCGGCCAGAGCGTTGCGCAGTTCCTGTTGCCGTTCGGCGTCGAACTGTACGGTATCGCCAGCAGCGCCCGTGAGCAGGCACCGTTCGTTGAAGTCGGCTCGATGGCGGATCTGCCGCGTCTGGTGGGCGAGGTCGATTACGTGGTCAACCTGCTGCCGAACACCGAACACACCCACGATATCTACGACGCGGCGCTGTTCAAGCAATTCAAGCCGACCGGGTTGTTCATCAACGTCGGGCGCGGTGTGGCGGTGGTTGATGCGGATCTGGTGGAGGCCTTGAAGGAAGGGCATCTGGCGGGCGCGGTGATCGACGTCTGCCGTCAGGAACCGTTGCCGCAACGTCATCCGTTCTGGACGGCCTGGGGTTTGCTGTTGACCGGTCACAGCTCGGCACCGACTTCACCGGCGTTGATGGTGCAGTTGTTTGTCGAGAATCTGCGGGCGTATCAGGCGGGTGAAGCGTTGCGCGGGGAAGTGGATTTCAACCGCGGTTACTGATTCACCGCAAACAATGCAGAAGTGAGCCTGCTCGCGATAGCGGTGTGTCAGACAACATTAATGTCGACTGACACGGCCTCATCGCGAGCAGGCTCACTCCTATAGTTTTTTTGCGTTGTGGCTTACAGGGTGAAGTCGCCTTCTGCCGCCAGTTCGCTCAACGGGCGACGCGGGCTCGGCTCTTCACGCGCTTGCAGGTAATCCGCCAGCGTCGATTTGTCGCCAAGTTTGCCGACGGCCACTGCGGCATGCAGCGCATAACCCTCAGGAATGTTCAGCTCCTTGCGCGTCAGCTCCTGATCGAAGCCGGCCATGCCATGGGTATGCCAGCCGCTGATGCTGGCTTGCAGCGCCAGATGACCCCACGCCGAACCGGTGTCGAAGGTGCTCCACAGCGCCGGCGTTTCTTCAGTGGCGCCCGGCACGGCGAAGGTGGTTTTCGAGATCACGATCACCAGCGCCGAAGCGTGCTGCGCCCAGCCACGGTTGAATTCGTTCAGCAGACCGAGAAAACGCTCCCAGTTCGGCGTATCGCGACGTGCGTACAGAAAGCGCCACGGCTGCGAGTTATAGGCCGATGGCGCCCAGCGCGCCGCTTCGAAAAAGCTCAGCAGGGTTTCTTCCGGGATCGCTTCACCGGTAAAGGCGCGGGGCGACCAGCGGTCGGTGAACTGTGGGTGAATGGCGTATTCGGCAACGCGAGGGTTGGCACTCATCAAGAAATTCCTTGCTACGTTTGAGTAAAAGATTCGAACGAAAACCCGGCGGGATCAGTTGCGCTGAACGATGGGATTTTCCGAGCCGTGTCAGTTCACCGGGATGCAACGTGGTCGAGCGTTAATGGCTCCCGGGCAAGGCTCCTGCGACTGGCAAAGCTACTCGCCGTCACAAAAACTGACAAGTGCTGCGCAACCGGCAGTCGCCAGCGCTTGGCCCGCAAGGCCTGGAGCACTAGACTGGCGGCCTTTTCACCACCTGATGTTGATGCTTGAGCCATGGTCGCCAAAGTCGAACCGTTCTGGAAACGCAAAACCCTCGATCAACTCGATCACGAGGAGTGGGAATCGCTGTGCGACGGCTGTGGTCTGTGCTGCCTGCAAAAACTCGAGGATGAAGAGGACAACAGCGTTTATTACACTCGCATCGCCTGCAAACTGCTCGATCTGAAAACCTGCCAGTGCAGCGATTACCCGAACCGCATCAAGTTTGTCCCGGATTGCATCCAGCTCACCCCGGGCCAGGCCGAAGAGTTCAAATGGTTGCCGCCGACCTGCGGCTATCGTCTGGTCAGCGAAGGCAAGGACCTGCCACTCTGGCATCACCTGGTCTGCGGCGACCGCGACGCGGTGCACCACGAGCGGATTTCGCAGTCCGGGCGCATGCTCGCCGAGGGCAGCGTGCCGGAGGATGACTGGGAAGATCACCTGATTTTCCGGGCGGGTTAAACGCCCGCAAATCCAGATTTCAACAAGGAGTGGGTATGGCTGTGGGATTGCAGCGGGCGTTGATGGTTGCGCTGTTGGCGCTCAGCGCGCCGGCATGGGCGGCGAAGAAAGTCGATCTGGATTACCACGTACGCCTGTTGCCACAGAGCGATCAGGCTGAAGTGCGCCTGACCCTGGCCAAAGGTGAAGCGGTGCGCAGCCTTGATTTCGACCTCGGCGACGGCAGTCATTACAGCGACTTCAAGGCGGACGGCCAATGGCTGCTGACGCCCGGCAAACAGGCCCGTGGCGTCTGGCGTCCGACCAGCGACAAGGCCAGCCTGACCTACCGCGTGCGCATCAGCCACGGCCGCAAGAGCGGTAGTTTCGACACCCGTATGACGTCAACCTGGGCGTTGATGCGCGGCGACGAACTGGTGCCGTCGGCCAAACTCGATCAACAGGACGGCACCGAACTGGTCTCGCGCTTGCAATTCGAACTGCCCGAGGGCTGGAAAAGCGTCGAAACCGCCTGGCCACGCATCGGCAAGAACAAATTCCGCATCGACAATCCCTCACGTCTGTTCGATCGCCCGACGGGCTGGATGCTTGCCGGCCATCTCGGCAGCCGGCGCACGCGCCTGGGTGAAACCGAGGTCACCGTGGCGTCGCCGCAAGGGCAGGGCATGCGGCGGATGGACGTGCTGACGTTGTTGACGTTTGTCTGGCCGCAGGTACAAGCGCTGTATCCGCGTCATCCGACCAAGTTGCTGATCGTCGGCGCCAATGATCCGATGTGGCGCGGCAGCCTCGGCGCACACGAGTCGATCTATCTCAATACGCGCCTGCCGCTGGTCAGTGAAAGCGGCAGCAGTGCCTTGGTGCGTGAGTTGGCGCAGGTGTTCGGCCGGATCAATGACGAGCAGCGCAGCGACTGGATCAGCGAAGGGTTTGCCGAGTATTACGCGATCGAACTGGTACGCCGTGCCGGTGGTATGAGCGATGAGCGTTATCAGGCGTTACAGGCGAAATTGGCCAAGGACAGCCAGAAGGTTACAACCTTGCGTGGCGAGCAGATCAGCCCGGCGCAGGTGGCGAAAGCGGTGGTGGTGTTGCAGGAACTGGATGGCGAGATTCGTTTGAAGACACGCAACAAGCGCTCGCTGGATGACGTGTTGCGCGGGGCGATGCATTTGGGGACGGTGAGTACCAAGGAATTTGTGCAACTGGCCGAGAGTGTTCTCGGCGAGTCTTCCAAAGTCCTCGATACCGCGTTACTTCAGTAACTCCGCCATCGCTGGCAAGCCAGCTCCCACAGTGTTTTAGGTCGGACACAAAATATGTGATCACCACAAGACCTGTGGGAGCTGGCTTGCCAGCGATGGGGTCATCAGCCCCAAAGCAAATCCTGGATCAAACCCCGGCTTTCGGCGATTTCACCGAATCATTGCCGGTAACGGTGGCGGTACTGGTCGCTGCTTCGGCATTGGCCTTCAGCTTGCTCAGTTCTTCACCCGCGCGTTCGATCTTCGCCCGCACGTTGTTCATGTCCTGACGGCTTTTCTCGATCAGGCTTTTCACCGAACTGTGCCCGGTAATCCCACGAGCCATGGCCACGCCGCCAATCGCCACCTGAATCAACCCGAACACCCCGCCACGGCGCAGGCCCTTGCCGACCATGATCACGCCGCCGGCCAAGGATCCGATGCGCTCCCAGCCTTCCACGTTCTGCTCGGAACGGCTCTGGAACGGGGTGGATTCGATACGCTCGACACGTTTGAGTTCGCTCATGATCTTTCTCCAGGCAATGAGTAATGGATAAACAAGCTGACTGCCAGAGCGGTCCGCTTGTTCCATCGGATGTGCGACGCTTCAGCGGAATTTCGGCCCGGAGCGGGTATTCAGGCCCTTGGCCATGCGGTCGTAGAGCACGACGTTGACCGTGGCGGCGAGGTTCATGCAGCCCGTGGTCGGGATGTACACGACGTCTTCGCACCAGTCGCGAATCTCTTTGTCCAGCGAGCCGTCTTCGGGACCGAAGATGTACAGCGCGCGATCAGGGTGGGTGTATTCCGGCAACGGACGGGCGCCTTCGACCAGTTCCACGGCGACGGGCACGCAGTTGAGCGGGAGGATCTTTTTCAGATCATCGATGCCGATCAACGGGATGTCGTAGTGCACGCGTTTTGTATCGGTGACGAAATCGGCGGCGCGTTCATAGCGCTTGCCGGTGTAGAACACCGACGCCACGCCGTAACAGCCTGCGGCGCGCATCACCGAACCGACGTTCTCCGGTGACTTGGGGTTGTACAAACCAATGCAGCTGTAACGTTTGTCTGCCACGAGCGGGGTGCCTTCGGGAAAAAGACGGCGATTATACGGGGATTGGGGGAGGGCGGGCAGATTCAGGATTTGCGCTGTCTGCTCTGACCTCATCGCTGGCAAGCCAGCTCCCACAGGTATCTCGGGTGTACACAAAATTTGTGAGCGACCAAAATCATTGTGGGAGCTGGCTTGCCAGCGATGAGGCCAATTCAGGCGATGAAGATCAGTCTTCTTTCTTCATCAGCCCGGCCAGGGCGGCGAACGGGTTGTGCGTTGCCTTGGCGATTTTCGGCGTGCTCAGCGAGCCTTCGCTGAAATACTGCTGATCGGTATAGCGCGAGTGCTCGTTGTCGTGGCAGTACAGGCACAACAGCTCCCAGTTCGAGCCGTCCTGCGGGTTGTTGTCGTGGTTGTGGTCGCGATGGTGCACGGTCAGTTCGCTCAGGCGCTTGCCGGAAAACTCGCGGGTGCAGCGGCCACAGACGTGCGGATACATCTTCAGGGCCTTGTCGCGGTAGCCCATTTCCTTGTCGCGCTGGTTGTCGGCGAGGATGCGATCCAGCTTCGACGTGTTGGTTGGGGTGGACGAACTCATGGGTTCACCTTTGTAAAAGACTAATGACGGTTATGTGCAGAGTTTAGCTCAGCCCTTGAGTTTCTCGGCAATCCAGATCGTGTGGCGGGTGCCCTTGTTGCCGTGGGCGAACACCTGCACTTCTTCGGCCTTGAAACCGGCCTTCTTCAATTTGTCGGAAAACAGCCGATCGGCGCTGGCCGACCATACGGCGAGTACGCCTTTGGGACGCAGGGCCTTGGCACAGGCATTCAAACCAGCGGCGGAATACAGCCAGCTGTTGGCCTTTTGGGTCAGGCCTTCGGGGCCGTTGTCGACGTCGAGCATGATCGCGTCGAAGCCGTTCGGCTCGCTTTGCAGCACCTTGGCCACATCGTCCTGACGGATCACCGTGCGCGGATCAAGCAATGGCCGCCCGGACTTTTCGCCGAGCGGGCCACGGTTCCACTCGACCACGCCGGGCACCAGCTCAGCGACCACCACTTCGGCGGTTTTACCCAGATGCTTGAGCGCCGAGGCGAGGGTGAAACCCATGCCGAGCCCACCGATCAGCACCCGCGAGTTCGGCCGGCCAGCCACCTTGCGACAAGGAATCTCGGCCAGCGCATCTTCGGAACCGTGCATACGCGTGTTCATCAATTGCCCGCCGTCGCCGCCCTGGATCTTGATGACGAAATCCTCGCCATACTCGAACAGGCACAGGGCACCGCCGCTTTCAGGGATCGGGGTGGTGTCGAGCAGAACGAAACGTTTCATGGAAATCTCTACAAGGGGGAAGGCAAGCAGGCCCGTTGGGAGTAGCCTGAGCGCAGACTAAGGCCAACGGAGCCCTTGATGAAGCGCACCATTCTAACGGTCATTGCCCTGGCCGCGCTCTCGATTACTGCCGTGCAGGCACAGCAGGTTGTTCCGGTCAGCCCGGCGCCGCAGCCTGGCTCGCCCGGAACCGCAACACCGACACCGTATCCGCAGATCACGCCGATCAACATTCCCAAGTCGGGCGCCGGCAGTGGCAGCCCGCCGCTGGTGCCGATCGAAATGCCCAGTCCGCCGAGCAAGGATCAAGCGGTGCCGGGCATTGAACCGAGCGGCACCAAGGCCAAATCCCCGGGCGGTTAAATCTGCTGCGCCGCCAATTGGCCGTCGGCCATGCGCAGGCGTTTGGAGAGAGAGACGGCGAGGGCGCGGATGATCTTGGCGGCGATCTTCGGCGCGTCGTTGAGCATTTTTTCCAGCGAGTCCTTGCCCAGGTTCAGCAGTTGGCAATTGCTCGCTGCCACGCACGTCGCAGAACGCCTTTCGCCGTCCAGCACGGCCATTTCGCCGAACGCCCGACCGCTGCGCAGGGTGGCCATGGTGATGACCTGGCCGTCGGCGCCGGTTTTCTGCACGGCGACCTGGCCGGTGTGGAGGATGCACATGAAGCTGCCGGCATCGCCCTCGCGGAAAATCGCTTCGCCTTCAGCCACGGTGCTGATGCTGAAGTAGCCGGATGCCGCTGCGAAATCGGCCAGTTGCAATTGATCGAACAGGCCGCAATCCATCAGCCAGTCGCGAATTTCGTTGTTGAGTAAGGTGGGTTCTGACATGTCGTGGCAATCTTTTTGTTTTCACATTTTCGAGGCTGTACACGGATCCCGTGGGAACCCTTTTTGTGGTGAGGGGACCGGTTCTCACGGAGATCTGTGAGGTATCGGCCTCTTGGGTCTGGAGTTAAGACCCAAGTGACCGACGGAGTTCCTCAGACGATGCCCAAAACCTTGAACACAAATGCGTATTCGAGCGCTACGTCACGTAATCCCTGATAACGCCCGCTCATTCCGCCATGGCCGGCGCCCAATTCAGTCTTGAGCAGCAGCACATTGTCGTCGGTCTTCGTCGCGCGCAATTTTGCCACCCACTTGGCCGCTTCCCAGTACTGCACGCGGCTGTCGTTGTAGCCGGCGATCACCAGCGTTGCCGGATACGCCTGAGCGCTGACGTTTTCGTACGGTGCATAGGCCTTGATCCGATCATAGACTTCCGGTTCCTGCGGGTTGCCCCACTCGTCGTATTCAGTGACGGTCAGCGGCAGCTCCGGGTCGAGCATGGTGTTGAGGACGTCGACAAACGGTACTTCGGCAATCGCCACACCGAACAGATCCGGGCGCTGGTTGAGCACCGCGCCGATCAACAGACCACCGGCGCTGCCACCGCTGATCGCCAGTTTTTCCGCCGTGGTGATGCCGTTGAGGATCAAAAACTCGGCGCACGCGATGAAGTCGCTGAAAGTATTGTGTTTGTGTTCCTGCTTGCCTGCGCGATACCAGGCTTCACCCAGTTCACCGCCACCGCGTACGTGGGCGATGGCGAAGGCCATACCGCGATCGAGCAGACTCAGACGTGCGTGGGAAAACCACGGGTCTAGGCTCGAACCGTAAGCGCCATAACCATAGAGATACAGCGGCACCGGTTTGCCGACCATTTCGCGTTTCATCACCAGGCTGATCGGCACGAGCGTACCGTCCGGCGCGCTCGCCCACAGGCGTTGGCTGACGTAAGCGTCGGCATCGAACGGGCCGAGTACCGGGGTTTCTTTCAGGACGGTCTGTTCGCCGCTGGCCAGTATCAATTGGCGGACCTGAGCCGGGCGATTCAACGCCTCATAGCGCAGACGAATGCGGTCGCTATCGAATTCCAGGCTGTTTTGCACGTAGAGGCTGTAGGCCGCGTCCGGCAATTGCACGCGATAAGGCGCCACGCCGTGTGGGTGAACTTCGATGATCGGCAAGCCACCTTCGCGCAGGCTCAGGGTCATAGCCTCGCTGTTGAGGCTCACACCGTCGAGCATCACCGTGTCGCTGTGCGCGATCAGCTGTTGCCAATCGGCCTCCGTCGGCACCACGCCAGTGTCTGGCGCCTGATACAGGGCGTAGTTGATGCCATCGCGGTTGGTGCGGATAAACCATGTCCATACGCCATCGAGCAGGCCATGGTCGACGTCGTATTCGTGATCCTCGACCCGTGGCGCCAGGCAAGCGAATGGCAGCTGCGGCTGGTTGGCGTCCAGCGCCCAGATTTCGCTGGTGGTCTTGCTGCCCAGCGACAGCAGCAACTGCTGTTCGGAGCTTGCGCGGTAGCAGTGCAGGAAGAAACGCCCGTCCGGCTCGTGGAAAACTTCTTCGGCAGCGGTACCGTCGAGGCGGTAGCGGAACAGTTTGTGCGGGCGATGGGTGTCGTCGAGCACGCCGAAGAACAGCGTCAGGCTGTCGTTGGCCCAGGTCATGCTGCCGTCGCAGTCTTCGAACTCCAGTTCGCTGACTTTGTCGTTGGCCAGTTCTTTGACGAACAGCGTGTAGATCTCATCGCCCGAGGCATCAACGCTGTAGGCCAGACGCTGGTGATCGGGGCTGATGCTGAACGCGCCCAGCGAGAAGAAACCGCCATTGGCCAGCACGTTCGGGTCGAGCAACAGTTGCTCGCGGCTTTCATCGAGGGTCAGGCTGTCGTCCGCCGGACGCGGGCAGCGGTAGTGCCGGGCGTATTCGTCACCGGCAGTGGTGCGCGTGTAATACAGATACGGGCCCCACGGCGAGGGCAGGGACAGGTCGGTTTCAAGAATCCGGCCCTTGATCTCTTCGAACAGGCTTTCGCGCAGCTCGGCCTGATCGGCGGTTTGCGCTTCCTGGTAAGCGTTTTCGGCCTTGAGGTAGTCGAGCACCGCGTCGGTGTCACGCTCCTGCAGCCAGGCATACGGGTCGGCGCCGGGTGCCTTGTGGGCAATCGGGGCACTGATGACGTTGGCGGATACGGGCATGGAAGGCTCTCGGACAATGTTCGGAATAGGGTTTTTCGCTGATATTGATACCGCCGCAGACCCTGTAGGAGTGAGCCTGCTCGCGATGACGGACGGCCAGACAACATAGGTGCTGAATGTGCCGGCCTCATCGCGAGCAGGCTCGCTCCCACAGGTTGCATGTCTATTGGGACAAGCCTGACGGGCGAAAAGTCGTTACTATAAGCGCCTCTTTGCCTGCCTTGCCATGGACACCATGACCGAGAACGACTATCTGATCGCCTGGGGCCTCTACGCCTTTGCCGCTGTAGGCTGCCTGTTGGTATGGATGCGCCTGACCACCTGGATGTGGCGCTGGCTGCGCGAACCGTTGCGCGTGTTGATGGCGGTGTTGCTGTTCAGCCCGACCATCATTGATCCGGTGAAGGAAAAGGTTGCGCCGGCCATCGCCATCACCGCATTGGATCTGGCCTTCAAGGTCGGTAACAACGCCTGGCGCGCAATCTCCGATCTGTTCATGTACGGCATGATCGCTTTTGGCATTTACCTGATCTTCGTGTTGATCCGCTTCCCGATCGAGCGCGCTTCCAGAGCTCGCCGCGAACAGGCTGAAGCCGCCAAGGCAGCGGCCCGGTCCGAGGATCGAGACGACGATCAACCGTTCGGTGGTGCCGGTGATGATCGTTATGGTCGCCCGCCAGTGCCGAACAATCCGCAGCGCATGCGGGTCGAGCCGCGTCTGTAATCCGAGAGTCCGCACATGTGTGAATTACTGGGCATGAGTGCCAACGTGCCGACCGATATCGTGTTCAGCTTCACCGGCCTGATGCAGCGCGGCGGTCGCACCGGCCCGCACCGCGACGGTTGGGGTATCGCTTTCTATGAAGGCCGTGGCCTGCGGCTGTTTCAGGATCCGGCGGCGAGTTGCGAATCCGAAGTCGCCAACCTGGTGCAGCGTTACCCGATCAAGAGCGAAGTGGTCATCGGCCACATTCGTCAGGCCAACGTCGGCAAGGTCTGCCTGTCCAACACTCACCCGTTCGTCCGTGAACTGTGGGGGCGCAACTGGTGCTTCGCGCACAACGGCCAGCTCGCCGATTTCACCCCGATCAAAAGTTTCTACCGCCCGGTCGGCGATACCGACAGCGAGGCGGCGTTCTGCGATTTGCTCAATCGTGTGCGTGCAGCATTCCCGGAACCGGTCGATATAGAAGTGCTGCTGCCGGATCTGGTCGCCGCGTGCGCCGAATACCGCAGCAAAGGCGTGTTCAACTGCCTGCTCAGCGACGGCGACTGGCTGTTCTGCTATTGCTCGACCAAACTGGCGCAGATCACTCGACGCGCACCGTTCGGCCCGGCTCGCCTGAAGGACGTCGATGTGATCGTCGACTTCCAGGCGGAAACCACGCCCAACGACGTGGTCACGGTGATCGCCACCGAACCTCTGACCGAAAACGAAACCTGGACCCGCTACGAACCGGGCCAATGGAGCCTGTGGCGACGCGGCGAATGCGTCAGCCAAGGCAAGACCGAATAAGGATTGCACCCCATGTTGCTCAGTTATCTACGGCTGGTGTTGTTTGCGGCGGGCCTGTTGATCGGTGTCCAGGTGCCGGGGTTCATCAGCGATTATGCGAAACGCGTCGAGGCTCATCTGATCGAAGCGCAGACCGGCCTGCGCGGGTTTCAGGGCACTGCCGAGCAGTTTTTCAAAGGCGACTTGCAGGCGCTGGTTGCGCATTACCGCGCCAGCGAAGATCCGGTATTTCGCAGCGACGCCGACAGCCTGAGCACCTTGCTCAATCGTCAGCTGGCGCTGGACAAGCAATACCAGGCGATGCAGGGCCCGTGGTACATCCGCTTCCTGCAAGTGGTGCTGGCCGCTGATCCGGACATCCGCAAGGAAACCTGGAATGGCTACAGCTACCAGATTCTGCTGACGCCAGAGGCGATGATCTGGGGCATGAGTGGCGCGCTGCTGCTGTCGTTCGGGATTGAATGCCTGTTCCGTCTGATTGACTGGGTGGTGCTGGGCGGCAAGCGTCTGCGCCAGAGCCGGCCGATCGAAGATCGCGACGTGCGCGGGTTGTAAGGCCTGCACAATCCGTTGAAGTGAGGGGATTTTGTGGTGAGGGGATTTATCCCCGATGGGGCGCAAAGCGGCCCCCTATGGTGTGTCAGGTAAACCTGATGCTGCAGGTTTGAGGGCTGCTACGCAGCCCATCGGGGATAAATCCCCTCACCACAGGTGTGATCAGTCAGTGAGGGTGATGTAGTTTTCACCCACTTTGTGCGCATACCCCGCCAACACCTGCTGACACAACGTCACAATCTCCTCGACCCACTCAACCCCCACTCGCCACGACACCACCACTTGCAAGTCCGGCGGCCGCTGATCAATGGCCAACAATGTCAGTTCCCCCCGCGCCAATTCCTCCGCCACCAGCACGGGCGGTAACACGCCAATACCAAATCCATCACGCAACAACCGCGTAATCGCCGATACCGAATTCACACAATTCAATCGCGGTGCCAGCACGCCATTTGCCTGCATCAACGCCAGAATGTCCTGATGCGGCCGCGAGTTTTTCGAATAGGTGATGATCCGTTCCTGCGCCAGTTCGGCCAGATCGGCGTACTCGCGGTTGTAGATCGAATTACTGGCGACAATCCAGCCCAGCGGATGGCTGGCCAGCTCCAGGCTGCGCACGCTTTCATGGCGCACCAGATCGGTTTGCAGGATCAGATCGAGAAAGCCTTTTTGCAGCTGATCGCAGAGGTTCAGCGAGGTATCCGCCACCAGCTCGATTTCCACGCGTGGATAGAGATCGGTCATCTGCGCCACCAATGGGCTCAGCCAGGTGTGGATCACCGTGTCCATCACCCCGATACGCACCCGGCCGACCTTGCTCGAACGGGTTTCGATCGATTGCTTGAGCGCACTCATGGTGTCGAGCATCTGCTCGGAATAGTCCAGCACTTTCAAGCCTTCGGGCGTCAGGCTGACCCCGCGAGAATCACGCAAAAACAGCTTCACCCCCAGCTCACCTTCGAGCACCGCGATACGGCTGGAAATCGACGCCTGGGTGGTGAACAGCTTGTCGGCGGTCAGGCGAAAACTCTTCAGCCGGGCGACCCAGACAAAGGTCTCGAGAAACTTCAGGTTCATGGCAAAGGCTCGGGTGACAAATTTTTCTTATGCCTAAGGCGGGTTTTTATTCGTTGGACGCAGCAGGGCGGCGCGCCCAAAAATCGGCGCATCCGGTTCCCACGATAGGCGTCGCGGGATCTGCGAACAAGACCAATAAAAACCTGCGGAGATTTGCCATGAGTGCTCCCGACACCATTGATTTACCCAAGGCAGCGGCGCGTCCGGGGCCGTTCGACTGGTACCGCAACATCAATCAACAGGAGCGCCGCACGTTCTGGAGCTGCAAGATCGGTTACGGTCTGGACGGCATGCACACGCAGATGCTCAGCTTCGTGGTGCCAACGCTGATTGCGATGTGGGGCATCACCACCGGTGAAGCCGGGCTGATCCACACCAGCACCTTGATCGCCTCGGCCATCGGCGGCTGGGTTGCCGGCATCCTTTCCGACCGCATCGGTCGCGTGCGCACCCTGCAACTGACCGTGTTGTGGTTTGCCTTCTTCACCTTCCTCTGCGGCTTCGCCCAGAACTACGAACAATTGTTGATCGCCCGCACCCTGATGGGCTTCGGTTTCGGTGGCGAATGGACCGCCGGTGCGGTGCTGATCGGTGAAGTGATCCGCGCCAAGGATCGCGGCAAAGCGGTGGGCATGGTGCAATCCGGTTGGGCTTTGGGTTGGGGGCTGACGGCGATTCTGTATGCGCTGTTGTTCTCGGTGCTACCGCCGGAAGACGCCTGGCGCGCGCTGTTCATTCTCGGCATCGTCCCGGCGATTTTCGTGATTTTCGTCCGTCGACTGGTGAAAGATCCGGAGATTTACCGCGAAGCCAAGGCTGCACAAACACCCGAGAACCCGGCGAAGTTCTACGAGATTTTTGCCCCCGGCATGCTCTTCACCACATTCCGTGCCTCGCTGCTGACCACCGGTGCGCTAGGTGGTTACTACGCAATCACCTCGTGGCTGCCGACCTTCCTGAAAAATGAACGCGGCTTGAGCGTGCTCGGCACCGGCGGCTATCTGGCCATGGTGATCGTCGGTTCCTACGTCGGGTATGTGATCAGCGCCTATCTGACCGATCTGCTGGGGCGCAAAAAGAACTTCGTCCTGTTCTCGGTGGGCTCGTTCACCATCGTTCTGCTGTACACGCAAATGCCGGTCAGCAACGCTGTGATGTTATGGCTGGGCTTTCCGTTGGGCTTTTTTGCTTCAGGGATCTTCAGCGGCATGGGCGCGTTTCTCACCGAGCTGTTTCCAACGCGGATTCGTGGTTCCGGGCAAGGCTTCTGCTACAACATCGGTCGCGCGCTGGCCGCATTGTTTCCGCTGCTGATTGGTCTGCTCAGCCAGAAAGTGCCGTTGAGCATGGGCATCGGTGCGTTCGCTGCAGTGTCCTACGGCGTGGTGATTCTCGCGGCCTTGAGCCTGCCGGAGACTCGCGGCAAGCAACTCGATGCACAGTAACTGCTAACCTGCGAGGCACTGCCCGACGGGTAATGTCCTACGGATAGAAAGACAAAAAGCTACAGGAGTGTTTACCGTGAGCCGCCTGTTATTGAACTGCGACATTGGCGAGAGTTTCGGCAGCTGGACCATGGGTCTGGATGCCGAAGTCATGCCCTTCATCGATTGCGCCAACGTCGCCTGCGGCTTCCATGCCGGCGACCCGAGCATCATGCGCAAAACCGTCAGCCTGGCCCTGAGTCACGGCGTGCAGATCGGCGCCCATCCGGCCTATCAGGATCTGGTCGGCTTCGGCCGCCGTTCGATGGCGTACTCCGCGCAGGAACTGCAAGACATTCTGCATTACCAGATCGGCGCCCTCGACGGCATTTGCCGCGCCCAGGGCGGGCGAGTCAGTTACGTCAAACCCCACGGTGCGATGTACAACGACATGATGGCGAACCCGGCGCAATTGCGCGCGGTGATTCAGGCCGTGGCGGCTTACGACCGCAGTCTGCCGCTGATGCTGATGGCCACTCGTGACAATCGCGCTGCGCAGCAGATCGGTGATGAGTACGGCCTCACGCTATGGTTCGAGGCCTTCGCTGATCGCGCCTATGACAGCGCCGGCAAACTGGTTTCACGGCAACTGCCGGGCGCGGTGCATCACGATCCCGAGATCATCATCGAACAAGCGCTGACGATTGCCCGTGGTGACAATCTGATCGCCAACGATGGCAGCGCCTTGCGCCTGCAAGCCAACACCCTCTGCGTACACGGCGACAACGCCAGTTCGGTCGCCGCCGTGCAACGCATTCGCGAGGCCCTGAATCAGCAGGATGCGCAATGAACCCAAGGATTGAAGTGGTGGCACTGGATTGCCTGATGCTGCGTCTGTTCGATGAAATTGCCGAGGCCAACATGCCATGGATGCTGGCGGCCAGCGAGCGGTTGCGTCAGGCTTTCGGCACGCAGTTGATTGATCTGGTGCCGTCCTATACGACGTTGATGGTGCATTACGACCTGACTTCATTGAGTCCGAATCAGGCGCGGGAGTTGATTGCGCAAGCGCTGGTCGACTTGTCGCCGAATGCGCGAACCGGCGGCCAGTGTCATGTGCTGCCGGTCTGGTACGACCTGAGTGTCGGGCCGGAGCTGAGCCTGCTCGCCGAGCGCAGCGGTCTGGCGCTGGAGGAGGTGATTCGCCGTCACAGCGCCAGGGAATATCAGGTGTTCGCGCTCGGCTTTGCGCCGGGTTTCGCTTTCATGGGGTTGGTCGAAGAGATTCTGGCGGCGCCACGGCTGAGCACCCCACGGAAAAAAGTCGCGGCCGGCAGCGTCGGTATCGCCGAACGCCAGACCGCCGCCTATCCCGTGGTCTCCCCCGGCGGCTGGAACCTGATTGGCCGCACGCCCGCAAAGCTGTTTGACCGTAACCGCGATGGCTACAGCCTGATGCAACCTGGTGACACTGTGCGTTTCGAAGCGGTGAGCCATGCCGAATTCATCCGTTTGGGCGGCGATGACACGCCTCTGGAGGCGCTGGAATGAGCCGACTGAAGATTGAAGCGAGCACGCCGCTGTGCCTGTTGCAGGACGCAGGACGTTTTGGCGTGCGGCATCTGGGCGTCACCCAGGGCGGCGCGGCGGACGGGTGTTCGATGAGTTGGGCCAATTGGCTGCTGGGCAATGGGCTGGACGTGCCGGTGGTCGAAATTACCCTTGGCGGGTTTGCCGTGGTGGCTGAGGAGGACTGCTTGCTGGCATTGGCCGGAGCCGATCTCGGCGCGCAGATCGACGGGCAGCCAGTGGCGCCGTGGCGCAGTTTCAAACTGGCCCAAGGGCAGAAGTTGCAGTTCACCCAGCCGCTGCTCGGCGCCCGTGCTTATCTTGCCGCACCCGGTGGATTCGACGCGCCGAAGGTGTTGGGCAGCAGTGCCACGGTGGTGCGCGAAGAGCTCGGCGGTCTGGATGGCATGGGCTTGCCGTTGGCCAAAGGCGCGACGCTGACTTATCAGGGACACACCTTGCTGGTTCGTGAGGTGCCGATGGAATATCGTCCGGATCTACGGCTGAATACGCCGCTGGATCTGGTGCTCGGTGCACAGATCGGCGAGTTCAGCGGGCAGAGTCTGTTTGATCTGTTCAACAGCGCGTGGACGCTCGACAGTCGCGCCGATCGCATGGGCATTCGCTTGCTCGGCAAGGCGTTGCAGTATCACGGCCAGCCGATGATTTCCGAGGGTATTCCGTTGGGGGCCGTGCAGGTGCCGCCGGATGGGCAACCGATTGTGCTGCTCAACGATCGGCAGACCATTGGCGGCTATCCGCGATTGGGGGCGCTGACGCCGTTGGCATTGGCGCGGCTGGCGCAGTGTTTGCCGGGGGCCAAGGTGAGGTTGAGGCCGGTGGTGCAGGACGTCGCGCACCGCGAGCATGTCGAGTATTTGCAGCGCTTTATCAATCGCTAAAAGCATCGCGGGCAAGCCCGCTCCCACAGTGTCCGAGTTGTACTCGAAATTTATGTACACCACCGATACCTGTGGGAGCGGGCTTGCCCGCGATGGCGCCAGTCCAGACAACAACAATTATTTGGACAGAAACCGCATCCCTTCCTCAAGCCCACGCAGGGTCAGCGGATACATTTGATCCTCGATCAAATCTCGCACGATATTGGTCGACGAGGTATAGCCCCACGTATCTTTCGGATACGGGTTGATCCAGATGAGCTTCTTGTACTTCTCCATGAAGCGCTGCATCCACAGGTAGCCCGGCTCCTCGTTCCAGTGCTCGACGCTGCCGCCGGCCTGGGTGATTTCATAAGGCGCCATGGCCGCGTCGCCAATGAAGATCACTTTGTAGTCGGCGCCGTACTTGTGCAGTAGATCCTGAGTCGAGAAACGCTCGGAAGTGCGGCGCATGTTGTTCTTCCACACCGATTCATAAATGAAGTTGTGGAAGTAGAAGTACTCCAGATGCTTGAACTCGGTCTTGCAGGCCGAGAACAGTTCTTCGCAGATCTTCACGTGCGCATCCATCGAGCCGCCGATGTCGAACAGCAACAGCAGCTTCACTGTGTTGCGCCGTTCCGGGCGCATCTGGATGTTGAGCAGGCCGGCGTCCTTGGCGGTGTGGTCGATGGTGCCGTCGATGTCCAGTTCTTCCGCCGCGCCCTGGCGGGCGAATTTACGCAGACGGCGCAGGGCTACCTTGATGTTGCGCGTGCCCAGTTCCACCGAGTCGTCGAGGTTCTTGTACTCGCGCTGATCCCAGACTTTGACTGCTTTGCCTTGGCGTTTGCCGGCATCGCCGACCCGAATGCCTTCCGGGTTGAAACCGCCGGAACCGAATGGGCTGGTGCCGCCGGTGCCGATCCATTTATTACCGCCGGCGTGGCGCTCCTTCTGTTCTTCCAGGCGCTTCTTGAACTCTTCGATCAGTTTGTCCAGGCCGCCGAGGGACTGGATCTGTGCGCGTTCCTCGTCAGTCAGCGAGCGCTCGAACTCCTTGCGCAACCAGTCTTCGGGAATCAGCGCCTGCAAGT
Source organism: Pseudomonas sp. NPDC087817 (assembly GCF_044742875.1). Classification (NCBI taxonomy): domain Bacteria; kingdom Pseudomonadati; phylum Pseudomonadota; class Gammaproteobacteria; order Pseudomonadales; family Pseudomonadaceae; genus Pseudomonas; species Pseudomonas sp. NPDC087817. The sequence goes on along the minus strand of NZ_JBIUVJ010000005.1, from coordinate 117,362 downwards.
GATCGTCGAGTTTTTCCAGACCATTGAAGTAGGCGCCGAACGCGCGGTCGAACTTGTCGAAATGCCGTTCGTCCTTCACCAGAATCGCCCGCGACAAGTAGTAAAACTCGTCCATGTCGGCGAAGGTCACGCGCTGTTTCAGCGCGTTG
>NZ_JBIUVJ010000005.1:116406-117203 GCF_044742875.1 Pseudomonas sp. NPDC087817 | reverse complement strand
GCGTTGATCAGGTCGAGCAGTTCGCGCCCCGCCACCGGTACCGGGGCTGCACGCATTTCATTGAACAGGTTGAGCAACATGGCATCAGCCTCTTAGCGGGTGCCGCGACGGCTCATGAACGCCAGACGCTCAAGCAGTTGCACGTCCTGTTCGTTCTTCACCAAGGCACCGGCCAGTGGCGGAATCGCTTTGGTTGGATCGCGTTCACGCAGCACGGCTTCGCCGATGTTGTCGGCCATCAGCAGTTTCAGCCAGTCGACCAGTTCCGAGGTCGACGGCTTCTTCTTCAGCCCCGGCACCTTGCGCACGTCGAAGAACACGTCCAGCGCTTCGCTGACCAGATCCTTCTTGATGTCGGGGTAATGCACGTCGACGATTTTCTGCAGGGTGGTGCGGTCGGGGAAGGCGATGTAGTGGAAGAAGCAGCGGCGCAGGAAGGCGTCCGGCAGCTCTTTCTCGTTGTTCGAGGTAATGATGATGATCGGGCGCTTCTTGGCCTTGATGGTCTCGTCGATCTCGTAAACGTAGAACTCCATCTTGTCGAGTTCTTGCAACAGGTCATTCGGGAACTCGATGTCGGCTTTGTCGATCTCGTCGATCAGCAGAATGACCCGCTCTTCGGACTCGAAAGCCTCCCAGAGCTTGCCTTTCTTCAGATAGTTGCGCACGTCATGGACTTTCTCATTGCCCAGTTGCGAGTCGCGCAGACGGCTCACCGCGTCGTACTCGTACAGGCCCTGATGGGCCTTGGTGGTGGACTTGATGTGCCAGGTGATCAGCTTGGCGCCGAACGATTC
>NZ_JBIUVJ010000005.1:71525-116396 GCF_044742875.1 Pseudomonas sp. NPDC087817 | reverse complement strand
AAATCAAAATAATGAAAAAGATAATCACATAAGAGACTAAAGATAAGACCAGTTCAAATCCGATCATGGTCTTGCCGGTGCCCGGTTCGCCCTTGACCAGCAGCGGCCGCTCCAGGGTGATGGCGGCGTTGACCGCCAGCTTCAGGTCATCGGTGGCGACGTAGGCCTGGGTGCCTTCGAACTTCATCTGCTAATCCTCGAACGGTAACGCCGACCTGACGGGCAGGGCGGGGGCGAAATAATCGGATGCCCCGACTATAACGCGCAGCCCGGTCGACTGTGAACGCAGACGGCTTATTCAGTCTCTGAATGGGGCGTCACATGTTGACTCAGTCTCGGCGGTTGGCCAGTATTCAGGTATCGCCGATTTGGCGATAGCCTTCGAGCATGACGACTAAATACAGATTTCGCGACAAATACCGCATTCAGTTGCGCGAGAAGGATCACCCGCCACCCCATGTTCACCTCATAGGTGGCGGCTTTGAAGTGATGCTGAGCCTTGAAACCGTGGAGGTCATAACGGGCAAGGCGCCGCCGCTGATTATCAAGGAAGCGCTGGCGTGGGTTTCGGCTCATCAAGCGCAACTGTTGGAGGAGTGGAAACGATGTTACCCATGAAAAGGCCTCGTCTGTCAGCTGTGCAGGCACTGTCAGATTTTCGATTGGCCCTGACCTTTATTGATGGCCAAGAACTGATACTTGATCTGGGCCGGGATATTCAAGCTTATCCAGGTCTGCGGCCATTGCTCGATCCCGAGGTGTTTTTAACCGCTACATTGGACGACGACGGCTGGACGGTCGAATGGCTTGAGCCCGATATACAGATTGGCGCAGACACGCTCTATATGGATGCACTGGCTCAAAATGCGGCCGATGAAAATACTCGAGTTTTCATTGATTGGCGTGCCCGTACGGGGCTGTCTCTTAATCAGGCTGCGGAGGCATTGGGTGTCAGTGCGCGCAGCATCAGCCGCTACAGTAATGGTCGTGAGGCGGTGCCGCGTTCTTTGGCGTTAGCATGCCTGGGCTGGGATTCTTTGCAGCAAAGGTCGACGATGGCAGCGGAAGAATCTGGTCGCTACATTGTCAATCGAAAGCCTTAGCCCGCATCCGGCTTAGGCCGCTCATACCGGGCATTAAATGCCTGAACGAAACCGTTGCGTAAAATCTGCAAAAACGCCTCGAACGCGCTGATATTTTGCTGATGCACGTTGCCGCTGAGTTCGACCTTGGTAGCGAACTGGTTCTTTGCCTGATTCTTCAGCACAGTCTCGGTGCCGCCGACGATTGCCTCCCACACCGAGCGGAAGATGCTTTTGTTCTTGTTTTCGACGTCCTGTTGCCAGTTGAACACTTCGACATCGCGCAGCAGTGGCTTGATGTAGCCGCTGACCTGGGCTTTTTTCGCCTGGGCTTCGATGACCACGTCACCGTGGCCGGCGTTGAAGTCGAACTTGCCGTAGGCCGAGGCGAAGTCGTTCATGCTTTTGAGTTCGATATCTTTGGCGCGCAGGCGGAATTCAAAGTCTTCGAAGTTGCTCAACGGGTCGAAGGTGGCGGTAGTCTCCAGCGGCGCGTGGCCGAGCAGTTTGGCCTTGCCTTCGAAGCGGGCATCGCGTTTGCCTTCTTTGTCGACCACGTTGGTCAGGTTGTAAATGCTGGCGTCGACATTGGTGGCATTCATGTTCACCGGTGGCTTGGAGTTGAAGTTGCGGAAGCTGATTTTGCCGTCGTGAATCTGCACTTCGTCGAGGGTGATCGGCAGCAACTTGCCCAGTTGCGCGCGCCAGTCGGTACCCTGACCGGTCTGGGAGTTCTGCTTGTTGGCGCCACCGTCGACAAAGTTGATTTCGGGATTGAAGAATTTCACCTGCGCCACCACCGCATGGTCGTACCACAGCGAATGCCAGCTCACGGCCAGATCGATCAGCGGCGCGTTAACGAAGGGCACCGGAACCTTGCCGTCGACCTTGACGATTTTCAGACCGTTGATCTTGTAGGCGCCGCGCCATAGCGCCAGGTCTACGTCGGTGATCTGGCCACGGTAATCGCCCATGTTCGCCAACTTGTCGTTGAGGTAATCGCGTACGACATAAGGCAGAGCGATGTGCAGGGCAATCAACAACACGACGATGACGGCGATAATCCCTAATGGCCAGCTGTAACGACGTTTCATGACGGCAATTCCCGAACGATGTAAGCGATTGACTGTTGCCGGCCGCAGACGTTCGACCCGACTGGACTGCAATGGGCAACAGGCATACCTTGGGCGCTGAATTCAATGCTGCATAAGGACCCAGCCATGAGCCGTATTTTTGCTGACAACGCCCATTCCATCGGTAATACGCCGCTGGTGCAGATCAACCGCATCGCGCCGCGTGGTGTGACGATTCTGGCCAAGATCGAGGGGCGCAACCCCGGTTATTCGGTGAAGTGCCGGATCGGCGCCAACATGATCTGGGACGCCGAAAGCAGCGGCAAACTCAAGCCGGGCATGACCATCGTCGAGCCAACGTCGGGCAACACCGGCATCGGTCTGGCCTTCGTCGCCGCCGCCCGTGGTTACAAACTGATGTTGACCATGCCGGCGTCAATGAGCATCGAGCGGCGCAAGGTCCTCAAGGCTTTGGGTGCCGAGCTGGTGCTGACCGAACCGACCAAAGGCATGAAAGGCGCGATCGAGAAGGCTGCCGAGATTGTTGCCAGCGATACCGGCAAATACTTCATGCCGGCGCAGTTCGACAATCCGGCCAACCCGGCCATCCACGAAAAAACCACCGGCCCGGAAATCTGGAACGACACCGATGGCGCCGTCGATGTGCTGGTGGCTGGCGTCGGCACGGGCGGAACGATTACCGGTGTTTCGCGGTATATCAAGAATACCCAGGGCAAACCGATTCTGTCGGTGGCGGTGGAGCCGGTGTTGTCGCCGGTGATCACCCAGACGCTGGCGGGTGAAGAGGCCAAACCGCTGGCACCGCACAAGATTCAAGGCATCGGTGCCGGTTTCGTACCGAAGAATCTGGATCTGGCCATGGTCGACCGGGTCGAGCAGGTCACCGACGAAGAGTCGAAGGCGATGGCCCTGCGCTTGATGCTGGAAGAAGGCATCTTGTGCGGTATCTCCTGCGGTGCAGCGATGGCGGTTGCCGTGCGCCTGGCGGAAACCCCGGAAATGCAGGGCAAGACCATTGTCGTGATCCTGCCGGACTCCGGTGAGCGTTATCTGTCGAGCATGTTGTTCAGCGATCTGTTCACCGAGCAGGAGAACCAGCAGTAACCCGGTAAAGCAAAGGATCGCAGTGCAGGCTGTGATCTTTTGATCTTTGACTCAGGTCAGCCACCGTTCAGGACCGTTATGTTAATAAATGCTTTATTGCGCAATTCTTAATACTGAATATTAGGTTTAACGGGTTTTTCCCCAGGCCGGTAGTGTTTATCATGGCCGGCTGCCATGCCGGGTAAAGGGCGTGCGCAGTGTTGTCTTTATTCAAGGAGTCGTTGATGACCTTTTCGTTAGCCGCCAAGGTGTTGGTGTTGCTGCTGTTTGTGGGCAGCATCCTTTACGTGCATTTGCGCGGCAAGGCGCGCCTGCCGGTGCTGCGCCAGTTCGTCAACCACTCGGCGCTGTTCGCGCCGTATAACGCCCTCATGTATCTGTTTTCCGGCGTGCCGTCCAAGCCGTATCTGGACCGCAGCAAGTTCCCGGAACTGGATGTGCTGCGCGATAACTGGGAAACCATTCGCGACGAAGCCATGCACCTGTTCGACGAGGGTTACATCCGTGCGGCGGAGAAGAACAACGATGCCGGTTTCGGTTCGTTCTTCAAGAAGGGCTGGAAGCGTTTTTACCTCAAGTGGTACGACAAACCGCTGCCGTCGGCAGAAACCCTGTGCCCGAAAACCGTCGCGCTGGTCAGTGCCATTCCGAACGTCAAGGGCGCCATGTTCGCGCTGTTGCCGGGCGGTAGCCACCTCAATCCGCATCGCGATCCGTTTGCCGGCTCCCTGCGTTATCACCTCGGTTTGTCGACGCCAAACTCCGACGACTGCCGCATCTTCGTTGATGGTCAGGTCTACGCCTGGCGCGATGGCGAGGACGTGATGTTCGACGAAACCTACGTACACTGGGTCAAGAACGAAACCGACAAGACCCGCGTCATCCTCTTCTGCGACATCGAGCGGCCGCTGAGCAACCGCCTCATGACCCGCATCAACCGCTTCATCAGTGGCTGGCTCGGCCGCGCGACCGCACCGCAGAACCTCGACGACGAACGCGTCGGCGGTATCAATCAGGCTTACGCCTGGAGCAAGAACTTCAGTGACAAGTTCAGCGGCGTGGTCAAGCAGTGGAAGCGCCGTAACCCTAAGGCCTACCGCGTTTTGCGGCCGGTGCTGGCAGTGGTGGTGTTGACGTTGTTGGGGTATTGGCTGTTTGGTTGAGCCTGGATCAGGCAATAAAAAACCGCTTCTTGTGAGCGGTTTTTTATTGCCTGCAAGTCAGCGCCGTCCGGCGAGGACGTCGGGTTCGTTGTCGATCCCTGTAATCAGTAGCTGAAGAAAGCGCTGCTGATTGGCTGATAGCTCGGAGGAGTCAAGCTTTTCGTCCGTTTTGGTTGATCGTTTCTTAATGGGGGATTTTTTCACAGATTTACGCATGCTCCCGCCCTCGTTGATCATTACTTGAACAGTTTTCACGATACTTTACTCTCCACTGTGAGGACAAGGCGGCCTTCCAAATCAAATTTGAAGCCGAGTTTTGTATAAACAGGAATTGCTCCTTGTATCGGTTCCTGGACTTCAATGCACTTACTGCCGATTATTTGCGCAAACTCATCGATGGCCATCATCGCCAAAACCGCAATACGCTTTTTAAGTGGGTGCGCGCCGGGTCGCCCCTCCAATCGCACGATTCGAATTCGCTGACGGCTTTTGTTTGGATTGACGAAACAAAGTCCGCACAGCTGTTCTTCAAACCAGATCGCGATATCCAGGGACAAGGGCTCTCGTGACTTCCATGCGGCAATCTCTCGCCAGCAAAAATGCGGATTCTCCCAAAGCTCAAACGCGCTCAGTGCTAGGGCATCGATAGGTTCGAAGCGTATCTTCGAAAAGTCTTGTCCTGCTGAAAGTTGTAATAGAGCAGTGGCGATACTTGCCTGCCTCCTGGCGAGCGACCGATACAACTGATAGCGCAGATAACTCCGTTCCCTTGGCATATGACTTCGAGCATTCCATGTCTCCCCATCGATAGGTGTTGCGGTTGCTCCACAGCCTATTCAGCCGTCATCCATTCGTCGTTACCGGCCCTTTGCCCAAATCATTGCAATCCATGTCCCACGCTGGTTATAGTCGGCGCTCGCGAGAGTCATCACTCTCGTTTCCATCCTCGGAAAAAGATCAGCCCCAATGCCTGCATCCCTCATCAACGCGGTAGTCGATTCAGCGGTCAACGCTGGCGTCGTGCCGTGCGGGAATCAGCAGCCAAAGCAGATCAGTCATTACCCCCCACCTGTCAGTAGCACGCCGGTGTGCGCAGTCGTATCACCGCCGGGCGTTGGCGTTTCGGGCTGATCGGCAGTTTCTGCTGACCCCTGTGCCCGCCTGAAAAAACCTACTGAACTTCAGCTTCGGCTGAGTTGGCTTTTTGCCTGACTACAGGTGGTATTCATGTTTGTCCTTTCGAAAAAAACCGCGCTCGCGGCGGCGTCCACGAGCCTGTTCGTCCTGCTGTGGAGCAGCGGGGCGATCTTCTCCAAATGGGGCCTGGCCCACGCGTCGCCCTTTGCCTTTCTGCTGATCCGTTTCGTCATTGCCCTGTGCGGGCTGGTGCTGCTGGCGCCGTTGCTCAAGTTGAAACTGCCCAAAAGCGGCAGGCCGATGCTGTATGCGATCGCCACGGGCATGGTGTTGTTGGGCGCTTATCAGATTTTCTATCTGCTGGCGCTGAACACCAAAGTCACACCGGGGGTAATGGCGACGATCATGGGCGTGCAGCCGATTCTCACGGTGGTATTGATGGAGCGGCAGCGTTCGGCGAGCCGGATGTTTGGTCTGGCGTTGGGGTTGGCCGGGCTGATCATGGTGGTCTACCAAGGCATTGGTTTGGCCGGGATGTCGTGGGTGGGGATGCTGTTTGGCTTGCTGGCGCTGGCGAGTATGACGCTGGGGTCGATCATGCAAAAAAGCATCACCGACAATCCCCTCGGAACGTTGCCGGTGCAGTATCTGGCGGGCCTGTTGCTCTGCGGGATCTTTGTGCCGTTCCAGCCGTTTCACTTCGAACACAGCGCCGGTTTCATCGTGCCGGTGCTGTGGATGGGGCTGGTGGTGTCGGTGCTGGCGACGCTGTTGCTGTATCGCCTGATCGCACGGGGCAATCTGGTGAATGTCACCAGTCTGTTCTATCTGGTGCCGGCGGTGACAGCGGTGATGGACTATCTGATTTTCGGCAACCGCTTGGCCGCGTTGAGCGTGCTGGGGATGCTGTTGATCATCGTCGGTCTGGCGTTCGTGTTCCGTAAAACCGGCTGACCTGTAGGGTGATGGCGGCCGAACAGCCGCCATCGCGGGCAAGCCCGCTCCCACAGGGTTTTGTGTTGAACACCCATGATGTGGACGACATCAATCACTGTGGGGGCGGGCTTGCCCGCGAAGACTGAATCAGCAACGCCGCAAAATCATCGGGCTGGCGCTGCAGAAGACTTCACCACCGCCGGCTTCAACACCAGCCACAACGCCAGCGCAATCAACACCCCGCCATACAGATGCGCCATCGACAGCGGCTCATCGAGCAGCAACGCACCCCACAACACGCCGAACGCCGGAATCATGAAGGTCACGGTCATTGACTTCACCGGGCCGATGGAACTGAGCAGGCGGAAGTAAATGATGTAGGCAAACGCCGTGCAGCCCAGGCCCAGGCCCAGCAGCGAAAGCCAGACACTCCAGCCGCCCCAGCTTGCCGGTGGTGCGGTGATCACGCTGTAGCCGAACAACGGCAGGAGAAACAGTGAAGCACCGAGCATGCTGCCGACCGCCGAGAGTCGACTGTCGAGCCCACCACTTTGATCCAGCCAGCGCCGAGTGAGGAAGCCAGCGAAACCGTAGCAGGTGGTAGCGAGCAGGCAGGCGAGGGCGCCCATCAGCAGTTCCAGATCGAAGGCCACCGGACCTGCGCGCGTGAGCACGCCGACGCCGAACAGGCCGAGGAACACGCCGGTCAATTTCGCGACGGTCAGTTTTTCACTGAAGAACAAGCCGCCGATCAGCACGCCCATCAGCGGCGTGGTGGCGTTGAAAATCGCCGAGTAACCGGCCGGCAACACTTGGGCCGCCACCGAATACAGCGTCGCCGGAATCCCCGAGTTGATCACCCCGAGCAACATCACGGTTTTCAGCTTGCCTTTGAAATCCCAACTGATGCGCATCAACCCGAGGATCACCAGCAGGCCGACGGCAGCGATCGACACACGGAAAAACGCCGTCGGAATCGTGCCGATCACCGGCGCAATAATGCGCATGAACAGAAAACTCGCGCCCCAGATGGCCGCCAGCGACAACATACGGAAAATATCGACTGGGCTCACGACGGGTCTCCTTCCTAGATCGGGACGAGAGTGTTGCCGAGCACCTTGCCAATGGCAACCGCCAATCGGGCAATTAATTTTTCCCGACCACTGCCCGGCGAAAAAACGCACTGACGTACGCCTGTGCTTCAGTTTTGGCAGAAATTGCACTTCTCCTCAGGTCTGTTCCGTGGCTAAGCTCAAGCCTTCCGAATGCACGTTGAGGTCTTATCTATGCCGCAGCCATGGCCCGCCACCGACATCGCCCGCATGATCCTCGATGGCTTTGACGACTACCGCGAGCATTTCCGCCGGATCACCGACGGTGCCCGGGAGCGTTTCGAGCAGGCGCGCTGGCAGGAGACCCAAACCGCATCGGCGGCGCGGATCAACCTCTACGAAGAAAAGGTCAGCGAAACCATCGCCCGCCTGCGCGAGTATTTCGATGACGAAGCGCTGATGAATGTCAGCTGCTGGCCGCTGGTGAAAAGCGCCTACATCAGCGTCATCGACCTGCGTTTCGACGATGAGCTGTCCGAGACCTGGTACAACTCGATTTTCTGCGGGCTGTTCAGCCATGACCTGATCAGCGACGGCTGCATGTTCATCCACACCACGCGCCCGAGCCTGCGGCGTGCCCGGGCCGCGCAAACCCGCACCTACAAACCCCAGGGCCAGTTGTCGGGGATGCTCGCGAGCATTTTTGCCGACTACCGCTTCAGTGAGGATTACGCCGACCTGCCGGGCGACCTGCGCCGCCTCGAAACGCAACTGCGCGAGAACCTGCCGGATTGGGTGTGCAAGGACCCGGAACTGAGCGTCGAGCTGTTTTCCTCGGTGCTATACCGCAACAAAGGCGCGTACCTGGTCGGGCGCATCTATACCCGCGACGAACAGTGGCCGCTGGTGATTCCGCTGCTGCACCGCGAGGGACGCGGGATTCAGATCGACGCGTTGATCACCGACGAAGCCGATGTGTCGATCATCTTCTCCTTCACCCGTTCGTACTTCATGGTCGATGTGCCGGTACCGGCGGAGTTCATCGGTTTCCTGCGGCGCATCCTGCCGGGCAAGCACATCGCCGAGCTGTACACCTCGATCGGCTTCTACAAACACGGCAAGTCCGAGTTCTATCGGGCGCTGATCAACCACCTGGCCAACACCGACGACCAATTCATCATGGCTCCCGGTGTGCGCGGCATGGTCATGAGTGTGTTCACCCTGCCGGGCTTCAACACCGTGTTCAAGATCATCAAGGACCGTTTTTCGCCGTCAAAAAACGTCGACCGCGCCACGGTGATCGAGAAGTACCGACTAGTGAAGAGTGTCGACCGGGTAGGGCGCATGGCCGATACCCAGGAGTTTGCCGATTTTCGTTTTCCGCTGAGCAAGTTCGATCCGGCGTGCCTTGAGGAATTGCTCGAAGTCGCACCGTCTACGGTCTCGGTGGAGGGCGATACCGTGCTGATTCGCCACTGCTGGACTGAGCGGCGGATGACGCCGCTCAACCTGTATCTGGAAAACGCCAACGAAGCGCAAGTGCGTGAGGCGCTGGAAGACTACGGTCTGGCGATCAAGCAATTGGCGGCGGCGAACATCTTTCCCGGCGACATGCTGCTGAAGAACTTCGGCGTCACGCGGCACGGGCGTGTGGTGTTTTATGACTACGACGAGATCTGCTTTCTGACCGAGGCCAACTTTCGCCACATTCCGGCACCGCGTACGCCGGAAGATGAAATGGCCTCGGAGCCGTGGTATTCGATCGGGCCGCTGGATGTGTTCCCCGAGGAGTTTCCGCCGTTTCTGTTTGCCGATTCGGGGCAGCGCAAGTTGTTCGATCAGTTGCATGGGGAGTTGTATAACGCGGATTACTGGAAGGGGTTGCAGGAGGCGATTCGGGCGGGGAAGGTCATCGACGTCTTTCCGTATCGGCGCAAGGGCCTGGATAACGAATAACTCCCCCTGAACACATTGGGCGAGGGGATTTATCCCCGATGGGGTGCGAAGCCCCCCAAAACCATTCAACTCAGACGCCCCAGATCGACTTTGATATCCAGTCGGCGACTGCTGCGCAGCCGATCGGGGATAAATCCCCTCGCCACAAGAGCACCTCGCAGTCGTGTTCAGTGCCGCAAATCTGCGACAATCCGCCCCCTGCACAAATAGACGACCGAATTGCGTACCCGATGACCGACGAATCGCCCTCCATCGACAAACTGCTGAAAAACCTCGATCACGCCATGCTCGCCGACCGCCACCGGCTGCGGCGGCAGTTGCTTGAGCTGCGCAAGAAACCTGACGAAGCCAAGCTGGCCCAGTGGGTGACGCGCATGCAGGCGTCCTGTGATCAAGTGCTGGCGCGCCGCGCCAGCCTGCCGGTGATTCGTTACGACGACAGCCTGCCGATTGCCGCCAAGCGCGACGAAATCAAAAAAGCGCTGGAACAGCACCAAGTGCTGATCATCGCCGGCGAAACCGGTTCGGGCAAAACCACGCAGTTGCCGAAAATCTGTCTGGAAATCGGTCGCGGCCAGCATGGCCTGATCGGTCATACCCAGCCACGGCGGATCGCTGCCCGCAGTGTCGCCAGCCGCGTTGCCGAAGAACTCGCCACGCCGCTCGGGGCGCTGGTCGGCTATCAGGTGCGTTTCGAGGATCAGAGCGATTCCAACACCCTGATCAAACTGATGACCGACGGCATTTTGCTCGCGGAAACCCAGAACGACCGGTATCTGGAGCGCTACGACACGATCATCGTCGACGAAGCCCACGAACGCAGCCTCAACATCGACTTCCTCCTCGGTTACCTGAAAACCCTACTGCCGCGTCGTCCGGACCTGAAAGTCATCATCACCTCGGCGACCATCGATCTGGAGCGCTTCTCCAAACATTTCGATGACGCACCGATTGTCGAAGTCTCCGGTCGCACCTTCCCGGTGGACACCTGGTATCGCCCGCTGACCCTGGAGCAGGACGAAGAGGGCAACCGCGTCGAAGACGACCTGACCGTGGATCAGGCGATTCTCGCCACCCTCGATGAAATCGCCGCTTACGAGCGCAGCGAACGCCGCAGTCCTGGCGATGTGCTGGTGTTCCTGCCCGGTGAGCGCGAGATCCGCGATGCAGCGGACATGCTGCGTAAAGCCCAGCTCAAACACACTGAAATTCTGCCGCTGTACGCACGCCTGTCGCCGGCCGAACAGCAGCGGATTTTCCAGTCGCACTCGGGCCGTCGTGTGGTGTTGGCGACCAACGTTGCTGAAACCTCGTTGACCGTGCCGGGCATCCGCTACGTGATCGACAGCGGCACTGCGCGCATCAGCCGTTACAGCTATCGCGCCAAAGTGCAGCGTTTGCCGATCGAAGCAATTTCCCAGGCCAGCGCCAACCAGCGTAAGGGCCGTTGCGGTCGGGTTGAGCCGGGCATCTGCATACGTTTGTACAGCGAAGAAGATTTCCTCGGCCGTCCGGAATTTACCGATCCGGAGATTCTGCGTACCAACCTTGCAGCCGTGATCTTGCAGATGCTCCATCTGCGCCTCGGCGAGATCACTGCATTCCCGTTTATCGAGCCGCCGGACGGCAAGGCGATCAGCGACGGTTTCAACCTGCTGCAAGAACTCTCGGCGGTGGATCGCAACAGTCAGCTGACGCCATTGGGCCGCCAACTGGCGCGTCTGCCGGTGGACCCGCGCATGGGCCGCATGCTGCTCGAAGCGGCGAAGCTCGGCAGCCTGCAGGAAGTGCTGATCGTCGCCAGTGCCATGTCGATTCAGGATCCGCGCGAGCGTCCGCCGGAGCGTCAGCAAGCTGCCGACCAGGCCCACGCGCAATGGAAAGACACTGATTCCGACTTCGCCGGACTGGTCAATTTGTGGCGCGGTTTTGAAGAACAGCGCCAGGCCCTTACCGCGAGCCCGCTGCGCAACTGGTGCCGGAAGAACTTCCTCAATTACCTGCGTCTGCGCGAGTGGCGCGATTCCCACCGCCAGTTGAGCCTGATCTGCCGCGACATGCAGTTGAGCCTCAACAAAGAGCCGGCGGATTACCCGAAATTGCACAAAGCGGTGCTGGTCGGTCTGCTCAGCCAGATCGGCCAGAAAACCGAGGACGGTGATTACCTCGGCGCCCGTCAGCGACGCTTCTGGATTCACCCGTCGTCGGGCATTGGCAAGAAACGCCCGCAATGGCTGATGACCGCCGAGCTGGTGGAAACCACCAAGCTTTATGCGCGCATGGTCGCCAAGATCGACGCCGACTGGATCGAGCCGTTGGCCGGGCACCTGATCAAGAAAAACCACTTCGAACCGCACTGGGAGAAGAAGCGCGGTCAGGTCGTGGCGTTCGAGCAGATCACCCTGTTCGGGCTGATCGTGGTTGGCCGTCGACCGGTGCATTACGGCCCGGTCGATCCGGTGGTGTCGCGTGAACTGTTCATCCGTGAAGGTCTGGTGCGTGGCGAGATTCAGTCGAAAGCCAAGTGCCTGAGCGCCAACCAGCGATTGCTGGAGCAGCTCGACGAACTGGAAGCCAAGGCTCGTCGCCGCGATATTCTTGCCGACGAAGAAACCCTCTACGCGTTCTACGATGCGCGGCTGCCGGCAGAGATTCATCAGACGGCGACGTTCGACAGTTGGTATCGCATCAACAGCCAGAAAGATCCGCAGCTGTTGATCATGCGCGAAGAAGACGTGCTGGCACGCGAGGCCAGTGAAGTTACCGCGCGGGATTACCCGGACACCCTGCACATCGGCGATCTGGAACTGGCGCTGACCTATCACTTCGAACCCAACCACCCGCGTGACGGCGTAACCCTGCGCGTGCCGGCGCCGCTGCTGCCGATGCTGCCGCCGGAGCGTCTGGAGTGGCTGGTGCCGGGAATGATCGAGGCCAAGTGCATCGCGCTGGTGCGCAACCTGCCGAAGGCGCTGCGCAAGAACTTCGTGCCGGTGCCGGACTTCATCAAGGCTGCGCTGCAACGCATGACTTTTGCCGACGGTTCATTGCCGCAGGCGCTCGGGCGTGAGCTGCTGCGCATGACCGGTGCGCGGGTCAGCGATGAGGCGTGGGCCGAAGCTGAGCAAGGCGTCGAAGGGCATCTGCGAATGAACCTGGAAATCGTCGATGGCCAAGGCAAATTCCTCGGCGAAGGACGTGATCTCGCTGAGCTGACCGCGCGTTTTGCCGAAGCCAGTCAGGCGGCGTTGGCAGTGCCGCAGAGTGCGAAAAGTCAGCAACCGGTGGAGGCGAAGGTCTTCGCGCCAGTGGCGGAAAAGACTCAACAGAAGATCGCCGGGCTGTCGATGACGGTCTATCCGGCGCTGGTGGAAGAGGGCGGCACGGTCAAGGAAGGGCGGTTCTCGACCCCGGCCGAAGCCGAGTTCCAGCATCGTCGTGCGTTGCAGCGTCTGTTGATGCAACAACTGGCCGAGCCGGCCAAGTTTCTGCGTGGCAAATTGCCGGGGCAGACTGAACTGGGCTTGCTCTATCGCGAGTTGGGCCGGGTCGATGCACTGGTCGAAGACATTCTGCTGGCCAGCCTCGACAGCTGCATTCTGGAGGGTGAAGACCCGTTGCCGCGAGATGGCGCCGGGTTGGCGGCACTGGCCGAACGCAAACGCGGCAGTTGGACCGAGCACGCCGAGCGTGTGGCGCGGTTGACCCTGGACATCCTGAAGATCTGGCACGGTCTGCAAAAACGCTTCAAAGGCAAGATCGATCTGGCGCAAGCCGTGGCGTTGAACGACATCAAGCAGCAGATCAGCCATCTGGTTTATCCGGGGTTTGTCCGGGAAACGCCGATGCAGTGGCTTAAAGAGCTGCCGCGTTACCTGAAGGCAGTCGAGCAGCGTTTCGAAAAACTCGGCGCGCAAGTGCAGAAGGATCGCGTCTGGAGTGGCGAACTCGCCGGGCTCTGGGCGCAATACCAGACTCGCGCGGCCAAGCATGCCCAGGAAGGCAAACGCGATCCGCAGCTTGAGCTGTATCGCTGGTGGCTGGAGGAATACCGGGTTTCGCTGTTCGCCCAGCAGTTGGGCACGAAAGTACCGATCTCCGACAAACGCCTGAACAAGCAGTGGACCCAGGTCGAACCGTGATCTTGAGGATACGCAACTCCCCTTGTGGGGGCGGGCTTTTGTGGCGAGGGGATTTATCCCCGATGGGGGGCGAAGCCGCCCCAAAATCGATCATCTCAGCCCTTCAGTTGAAATGAGTTTGATGGTTTGGCGACTGCTTTGCAGTCGATCGGGGATAAATCCCCTCGCCACACAGGCTCGCTCCCACATGGAGCGGGTGTTGAAGTTGAGAAAGGGGCCAAAACCTCGGGTTTATGGCAAACTTCGCGACCATAAACGCCGGTTTCGCGACCCAGAGCCTTTGGCGCGGTCACGGAGCGGAATAAAGCGATGCCAGGTTTGCGTCCCCCCTGATGGGAATAGACCCTTTGTGTGTTGGTACGACGGTTCCAGCACTTTCTGCCTGAACAGATTAGAGAAACGACCATGCATAACGTCGTCATCAGCGGCACCGGCCTGTACACCCCGGCCAACAGCATCTCCAACGAAGAGCTGGTGCAGTCTTTCAATACCTACGTCGCGCAGTTCAACGCGGACAACGCCGACGCCATCGCCAGCGGCGAAATCCAGGCTCTGACCGAATCCAGCGCCGCATTCATCGAAAAAGCCTCGGGCATCAAGAGCCGCTTTGTCATGGACAAGGACGGCATCCTTGATCCGCAGCGCATGGCCCCGCGTCTGCCGGAGCGCTCCAACGACGAATGGTCGGTACTCTGCCAAATGGCCATCGGCGCTGCCGAACAAGCCTTGCAGCGCGCCGGCAAAACCGCCGCTGACATCGACGGCGTCATTGTGGCCTGCTCCAACCTGCAGCGCGCCTACCCGGCCATCGCCATCGAAGTCCAGGAAGCCTTGGGCATTCAAGGCTTCGGTTTCGACATGAACGTGGCCTGCTCGTCGGCCACCTTCGGTATTCAGCAAGCCGCCAACACCGTGCAACTGGGCCAGGCCCGGGCGATCCTGATGGTCAACCCGGAAGTCTGCACCGGTCACCTGAACTTCCGTGACCGCGACAGCCATTTCATCTTCGGCGACGCCGCGACTGCGGTGATCATCGAGCGCGCAGACACCGCGACCTCCAAACACCAGTTCGATGTGGTCAGCACCAAACTGCTGACCAAGTTCTCCAACAACATCCGCAACAACTTCGGTTTCCTCAACCGCGCGGCGGAAGAGGGCATCGGCGCCCGCGACAAGCTGTTCGTGCAGGAAGGTCGCAAGGTGTTCAAGGATGTCTGCCCGATGGTCGCCGAACTGATCGCTGCACATCTGGAGGAGAACAAGCTCAACGTCGGCGACGTCAAGCGTTTCTGGCTGCACCAGGCCAACCTGAGCATGAACCACCTGATCGTGCGCAAACTGCTCGGCCGCGAGGCTACCGAAGAAGAAGCACCGGTAATCCTCGACACCTACGCCAACACCAGCTCCGCAGGTTCTGTGATTGCTTTCCACAAGTATCAGGATGATCTGGCGAGCGGTTCGCTGGCGGTGCTGAGTTCGTTCGGTGCGGGTTACTCGATCGGCAGTGTGATTCTGCGCAAGCGTTGAAAAGCGGTTTAATTTCCGCTTAATCGCGCTGATCTTTCCTACATCCGAATCGGCTGCAACGCTGTAGTTTTCGGAAATCGCGGCAGGAGACGCTTTTGGCGAATCCTGCCGCAGTCATTTTCGACGTCGGAACAAGGAGATTGATGGATGGCGGCTGACGACACCCAACTGCTTGCACGTTTGCTGGCAGGCGAGCAAAAGGCTTTCAAGGAGCTGGTCACGACGTATCAGAGCGCGATGCGCGCTGTCGCGTATGCGATTGTTGGCCAGCGTCACGTCGAAGAAGTGGTGCAGGATGCCTGGCTGTCGGTGGTACGCCATATCGGCAGCTTCGAGGGCCGCTCCAGTCTCAAGACCTGGTTGCTGACCATCACCGCCAACTCGGCCAAGAGTCGTTACAAACTCAATCGCCGCGAAGTGCTGATGGATGACCTGCCGTCGCCCCACGGCACCATTGATGACGACCGCTTCTCGACCGGCGACGGTCATTGGCTGGTCGCACCATTTGCCTGGCATCAGGACACCCCCGAAGCGCTGCTGACCGAAGGCGAACTGCGCGAATGCCTGGAGCACACGCTGTTGAGCCTGTCGGAACTGCAAAGCAGTGTGTTGCTGCTGCGCGAACGTCAGGGTCTGGAGCTGGAAGAGATCTGTAATCTTCTGGAGATCTCGCTCTCCAATGTCCGCGTGCTGCTGCATCGGGCACGTTTGAAGGTCTTTGCGACCGTGGAGCATTTTGAGGAGACAGGAGAATGTTGACCTGCAAGGAGCAAGTGGCGCGTTCCAGCGATTATCTCGATGGCGAACTGAGTTTTCGGGAAAACCTGATGGTGCGCCATCACCTGATGTTTTGCCCGAACTGCCGGCGTTTCATTCGTCAGATGCGTTTGATGCAAGCCACGCTGAAGGCGATGCCGGAAAAACCGCAAGAGGGTGTGGATGCCTTGGCTCAGCGCATGGCTGAACAGCGGCGAAAAGATAAGCCCCTGTAGGAGGGCTTTTGCATCCTGCAGAAATAGCCCGGCGTGGGTGAAGCGAACGGATGATGGGGATCGCCCCACCCGCGCCAGACTACAGGGTGACGCGTTTTAGAACTTGGCTTCCGCATCCAGCTGCAGGGTGTTGGCGTCTGCGTCACGCTGAGTACGGCTGGCGAAGTCAGCCTTGGTCAGGAAGTAGGTAGCGCCGATGGCGAAGTTCTTGTCGATGTCGTAACCGACCTTGAACTTGTGACCGCGCGAACCAGTGGTGCCGTTGGCGAAGTCGGAGTCGGTGAAGGCGCCGACCACGGCGTTGCGCTGCACGTCACGATAGTTGTAATCGAGGTTCAGGCCGAAGACTTTCGACTTGGCACCCAACAGCCACGCGGTGTCTTGATCGGTCACCGCATCGTTGTTCTTCACGTATTGGCCGTAGAACGACAATGGCATCGGCAGACCACCGATGTCGACCTGGCTGAACCCTTCATACAGACGGAATTCGTTGTTGGCCGAGTTGCCGTTGACCGCCAAGGCGCACGGCGTGGAAGTGCCGGTGCAACGGCTGTCTTCATCGTTCTGGTAGGCGTAGATGCTGCCGCCCAAAGTCACTTTCAGGTTGTCGGTGATGCTGAAGCGGCTACCCAACTGACCGGAAGTCAGACGCAGGTCGTGACGGAATTGCACGCCATCGCCATCGACGTTGTCCTTGAGGTTGTAGTTACCCAGGCTGCCGAACAGTTCGGCGCTGCTGCCCAGCGGGTATTTGTAGGTAACGGCCAGACCTTCCGGGTTGATGTCGCTGTCCCAGATCACGTCGCCCATGCTGACCCACGGTTGCAGCATCTTGCCGCCGATGATGTGCAGGTTCTTGATCTGATCGGGGTGGTAGTCGATGTAACCGAGGTCAAGCCAGATCTGCTTCTTGTCGAAGTAGTTGTCCTGGTCCTGGTTGGTCGAACGGGCATCATCGCCGCCGCCGGTGGCGATACGGATACCGGTGTCGACTTGCGGGTTGATCTCGGTGTAGGCACCGAGGCGGGCACGGATACGCTGACGGTCCTTGTCGCGGCCACCGTTGTTCGGTTCGCCGTCGATCTTGATGGTTTCCTGACGGAAACGCACATCGCCCTTGAACTGGGTCTTGGCGGCCCAGGCCAGTTTCTGGTCGAAGGCGCTTTGTTCATTGGTCTTCTTCGCGACAGCCGCGACTTGTTCGTTGGTCTCTTGCTGCGCCTGCTGCGCGATTTGCTGAGCCTTCTGATCCTTGGCCAGTTCAGTTTGCAGTTCAATGTACTGCGCCTGGGAAATCGAACCGTTAGCCTTGAGCATGTCGAGCAGTTTGGCGTCGACTGCAGCACTGGCCGGAACACTCATGGCCAGCAACAGGCCACCGCACAGGGCCGCCGCAGTTTTCGTGGAAGCAAGACGCATAGCAATCTCCGAAGATGAGAGGGATGGCTGAACCATCCTGGGCACAACCGACGGTTGAAGGTCGGAAAACAGTGTCCGGGTAGAACCCGGCGCTCTAAAAACAGGCGCCAGTATCGCGATGGTTTATGACAGAGCAGTGGCACGGTGATGGCAGGTTGATGACGATGCGCATTTGCCGTGAACTATTGATCTAGAGCGCTGTCGGCCGATTGCGGGTGTGCAATGCAACGCAATCGGCGATACTCGCCGGGCGCTGAAACCCAGTTGTGGAGAGCTTGTCGATGCCGTTGCAATGCCTGCAAAACCTGTCTGAAATCGCTCCGGCGATGTGGGACGCGCTGGTGCCCGACACTCAGCCATTTCTGCGTCACGCCTTTCTCAGCGCTCTGGAAGACAGCGGTAGCGTGGGCCCCCACACCGGTTGGCAGCCCGAGCATTTGCTGCACATCGAAGACGGGCGATTGATCGCGGCGTTGCCCAGTTATCGCAAATGGCATTCCTATGGCGAGTATGTGTTCGATCATGGCTGGGCCGATGCCTGCGCGCGTGCCGGAATCGATTACTACCCCAAGCTGTTGACGGCGGTGCCGTTCAGTCCGGTCAGCGGGCCGCGGCTGTTGGCCGCCAACGTCGAGGACGGTTTCGAGTTGCTCAAGAGCCTGCCGGGTTATCTGGAAATCGAAGGGCTTTCCAGCGCGCACATCAATTTCACCGATCCGTTTACCGATGCCGCAATGGCCGAGCAGCCGGGCTGGCTGCAGCGCATCGGCTGTCAGTACCACTGGCAAAATCGCGGATATCGCGACTTCCAGGATTTTCTCGACGTGCTCAGTTCGCGCAAGCGCAAGCAGATGCGCAAAGAGCGTGAGCAGGTGGCGGGGCAGGGCTTTCAATTTGAATGGCTTGAGGGGCGTGAACTGGACGAGGCGCAATGGGATTTCGTCTACGCCTGCTACGCCAACACCTACGCGGTGCGGCGACAAACGCCTTACCTGACCCGGGAGTTTTTCAGTTTGCTGGCCGAACGCATGCCCGAGGCGATCCGTGTGGTGCTGGCCAGACAGGGCTCACGGCCGGTCGCGATGGCCTTCAGTCTGGTGGGGGGCGACAGCTTCTACGGGCGTTACTGGGGTTGTCTCGCCGAGTTTGATCGACTGCACTTCGAGACCTGTTTTTATCAAGGCATGGACTACGCGATCGCCAACGGTTTTCAGCGTTTCGACGCCGGCGCTCAGGGCGAGCACAAGTTGATTCGCGGTTTTGAACCGGTGATCACCCATTCGTGGCACTACCTGCGCCATCCGGGTTTGAAAGCGGCGGTGAAGGATTTCCTGCACCAGGAACGCGCTGGTGTCTTGGCCTACGCCGAAGAGGCCAGAGCAGCCTTGCCCTACCGCCAAACATAGATCCTTGTAGGAGTGAGCCTGCTCGCGATGGCGGTCTTTCAGTCACCTCATCACTGTCAGGCGGACCGCTTTCGCGAGCAGGCTCACTCCTACAAAGGGATTTCCGTGTCTTCAGGACTCCTCTTTGCCCAACCAGCGATAGATCCCGCCACCGACTACCGCGCCAATCAGCGGCGCGACCCAGAACATCCACAACTGCGCGATCGCCCAGCCGCCGACAATCAGCGCCGGGCCAGTGCTGCGCGCCGGGTTGACCGAAGTGTTGGTCACAGGAATCGAGATCAGGTGAATGAGCGTCAGTGCCAGACCAATGGCAATCGGGGCCAGCCCCGCCGGAGCGCGTCTATCGGTGGCGCCGAGAATGATGATCACGAACATCGCGGTCATCACCAGTTCCGTGACGAAGCCTGCGGCCATCGAATACTTGCCGGGGGAGTATTCGCCATAACCGTTGGAGGCCAGACCGGCGGCGATGTCGAAGCCTTCCTTGCCGCTGGCGATGTGCGCGATCAGCGCTGCCGCGAGGATCGCGCCGAGTACCTGGGCAATAATGTAGGCAGGCAGTTCTTTGGCCGGAAACCGACCGCCGACCACCAGCCCGACCGAGACCGCCGGGTTGAGGTGGCATCCGCTGATGTGGCCAATGGCGAACGCCATGGTCAGTACCGTCAGACCAAACGCCAGGGCGACCCCCAGCACCCCAATTCCCAAAGGTGATGAAGCGGCGATCACGGCGCTGCCGCAACCTCCCAATACCAACCAGAATGTACCCAACAACTCAGTAACTGAACGTTTGAACAGAGACATGAGAGAGTCCTTGATAGACGTGCTATCGAGACCGCATCGAGTTGTGCATCCCTGCAGACTTACGACAGGTTCCGTGCTGGAGCCTTGGCTGAGTACAGCAGGGTTTTTATGGATTTCCAGCGGCCACAAAAAAACCGCCAGCGCCCGTGGTTGGCGGGCTGTGGCGGTTTTATCCAGTCGGGATTCGGCGAATCCCCTGTGATGATCGTTCCCACGCTCTGCGTGGTAACGCCTCAAGGGACGCTCTGCGTCCAGTGACGCGGAGCGTCACGGGCTGCATTCCCACGCGGAGCGTGGGAACGATCATGAGAAGATCAATCGATCCCGACAAACCCCCCGGTCTGGTGCGCCCACAACCGCGCATACAGCCCACGGTGGGCCAGCAGTTCGGCGTGGGTGCCGCTCTCGGCGATCTTGCCGTTTTCCAGCACCACCAGCCGATCCATGCGCGCGATGGTCGAGAGGCGGTGGGCAATCGCGATCACGGTTTTGCCCTGCATCAGGGTTTCCAGGCTTTCCTGAATCGCCGCTTCGACCTCCGAGTCCAGTGCCGAGGTCGCTTCGTCCATGATCAGGATCGGCGCGTCCTTGAGCAGCACGCGGGCAATCGCGATGCGCTGACGCTGGCCGCCGGACAACTTCACTCCGCGTTCGCCAACGTGCGCATCGAAACCGGTACGGCCTTCAGCGTCCGACAGCAACGGAATGAACTCATCGGCACGGGCCTTGTGCACCGCGTCCCAAAGCTCTGCATCCGTTGCGTCGGGTTTGCCGTAGAGCAAATTGTCGCGGATCGAACGGTGCAACAGCGAAGTGTCCTGAGTGATCATGCCGATGCGCGCGCGCAGGCTTTCCTGGCCGACTTCGGCGATATTCTGCCCATCGATCACAATGCGCCCGCCTTCGACGTCGTACAGGCGCAACAGCAGGTTGACCAAGGTCGATTTGCCGGCGCCGGACGGCCCGATCAGGCCGATTTTTTCGCCCGGTTTGATGGTCAGGTTGAGGTCGCCGATGATGCCTTTCTTCTTGCCGTAGTGAAAATCCACGTGCTCGAAACGCACTTCGCCACGGGCCACATCCAGCGGTTTGGCCTGTTCGTGATCGGTGACGCTGACCGGTTGCGAGATGGTCCGCAGACCGTCCTGCACCATACCGATGTTCTCGAAAATGCCGGTGACCACCCACATGATCCAGCCGGACATGTTGACGATACGGATCACCAGGCCGGTGGCCAGGGCGATGGCGCCGACGCTGATCAGCGATTGCGTCCACAACCACAGCGCCAGCGCAGTGGTGCCGACGATCAACAAGCCGTTCATGGCGGTGATCGCCACGTCCATGCTGGTGACCACGCGGCCGGCCATTTGCGCCTTGACCGTTTGTTCTTCGATGGCTTCTTTCGCGTAATGCTGTTCGAAATTGGTGTGGGCGAACAGCTTCAGCGTGGCGATGTTGGTGTAGCCATCGACGATCCGGCCCATCAGTTTCGAGCGCGCGTCGGAGGCTTCCACCGAGCGATCCTTCACCCGTGGCACGAAGTAATACAACGCGCCGATGTACGCGGCGATCCACGTCAGCAACGGGATCATCAGGCGCCAGTCGGCCTCGGCGAACAACACCAGCGAACTGATCGCGTAGATCACCACATGCCACAGCGCATCCACCGCTTGCACCGCCGAGTCACGCAGCGAGTTGCCGGTCTGCATGATGCGTTGGGCGATGCGTCCGGCGAAGTCGTTCTGGAAGAAATTCAGGCTCTGCTTGAGCACGTAACTGTGGTTCTGCCAGCGGATCATGCTGGTCATGCCCGGGCTCAGGGTCTGATGTACCAACAGGTCGTGCAGGCCAAAGAAGATCGGCCGCAGCACCAGCGCAACCACCAGCATCCACGTCAGTTCAAGGGCGTGGTCACTGAAGAAATTCGGGTTCGGTGTGCCTTGGGCCAGGTCGATGATGCGGCTCAGGTAACTGAACAGCGCCACTTCGATCAGCGCGGCGAACAGGCCGACGACGAGCAGGGCGGCAAAACTTGGCCAGACCTGCTTCAGGTAATAGGTGTAGAAGGGGAGAACGCGGTCCGGCGGAGACGCCGTCGGGGCTTCACGAAAAATGTCGATCAGTTGTTCGAAACGGCGATAGAGCATCAGATAACCGCCCGGAGCACGGGCTCTCCTTTTATCGGTGTGAGCGGCGCGGGATCAGGCCAGCGCCGCTCGATACGCCCTGCAGAGCTTAGTCGATGACTTTGGCCGACTTGATGATCACAGGGTCGACTGGCACGTTTTGCATGCCGCTTTTGGTGGTGGTCTGCGAGTTGACGATGATGTCGACCACGTCCATGCCCTTGACCACTTTGGCGAACACCGCGTAACCGGCATCACGACCCGGATCGAGGAAAGCATTGTCAGCCACGTTGATGAAGAACTGGCTGGTGGCCGAGTCAGGGTTGGAGGTGCGCGCCATCGACAAGGTGCCGCGAACGTTATGCAGGCCGTTGCTGGCTTCGTTCTTGATCGGTGCCTTGGTGTCTTTCTGCTGCATCTGCGGGGTGAAACCGCCACCCTGAGCCATGAAACCCGGGATCACACGGTGGAAAATCGTGTTGGTGTAAAAGCCGCTGTTGACGTAATCGAGAAAGTTTTTGGTACTGATCGGCGCCTTGACCGGGTCCAGCTCGATTTCGATCTGGCCGTTGGTGGTGTCCAGCAGCACGTGTGGTGCCTTGGCTGGCGTGGCCGCCATCAGGTTGGCAGCGAACAGCACGGTACCGGCGGCGAGGGCGAGTTTTTTCAGCATGGGTCAGTGATCCTGAGATTGAATATCGGCTGCGGCGAGAAACTCCAGCAGCGTTTGATTGAAACGTTCGGGTTGATCGAGCGGGGTGGCGTGGCGTGAATCGGCGATCACCACCAGCCGCGCATCGGGCAGCAGTTTTACATAGGTTTCTTTCAGTGCCACCGGTGTGTAGTCACGGTCGGCGCTGACGATGAGGGTTGGACAGGTCACTCGGGAAAGTCGTTCCTGAACCCCCCAGCCCACAATCGCATCGAAGCTGGCGAGATAAGCACGTTTGTCGTTTTTTGCCCAGCGTTCGGCCATTTTCTGCCGCAGATCGGCCTGTTCGGGTTTCGGGAAAAGTTTACCGCCGAGGGCTTTGCCGATGGTCGCCAGGCTCAGCACGCGCATCAGGCTCCAGCGCTTGAACCACTGCCAGTAGTCGTCGCGGCTGCGCAGTTTCACCTCAGGCGCACTGTTGACGATGGTCAGGCTTTTGAGCAGTTGCGGCTGATCGACGCCGAACTGGAAGCCGATCATGCCGCCCATCGACAGCCCGACGTAGTGCACCGGGCCGAGGTTCAAGTGCTCGATCAGCGCCAGCATGTCGGCGCTGAAACCAGCGATGCTGTAGCGCTCGCGGGGCTTGTCGGAGCGGCCGTGGCCGCGCACGTCAGGGACGATCACCCGGTAGTGGGCGGCCAGCGCCGGGATCTGCATTTCCCAGTCCAGCGTGCTTGAACCGAGCCCGTGAACCAGTAGCAACGGTGTGCCGTGGCCATATTCCTCGTAGTGCAGGTTGCAACCTTCATGCTCGAAATACGCCATCGGTGAACTCCGTGTCAGGCTTGTTCGGGGGCGGCGAACGGTGCGTCCAGCGGCAAGGTGTCGAAGGTACGCAGCAATTCAATGAGGATTTGCGTGGCCGGGCCAAGCGGTTTGTCCTTGTTCGAATACAGATAGAAACTCGGGTTGCGGCTGCCGCCCTGATCCAACGGTAGCAGCTTGAGCGTGCCTTCTTTCAATTCGCGTTCGATCATGTGTCGTGGCAGCCAGGCGAAACCCAGGCCACTGCTGACAAACGTCGCGGCGGTGGCGAGGCTGCCGACGGTCCAGCGCTGCTCGGCGCCGAGCCAGCCGACGTCCCGTGGTTGTTGGCGGCCGGAGTCGCGGATCACCACCTGCATCTGGGTTTCCAGGTCCTGGAAGCTCAGCTCGCGATTGAGCCGATGCAGGGCATGGTCGGGATGGGCCACGGCGATAAACTCGACGTCGCTCAATTCCGCGCCGAGGTAGCCGGGGATGCCCATGCCGGTGATGGCCAGATCGGCCACGCCTTCGAGCAGCACTTCCTCAACGCCGGACAATACTTCCTCGCGCAGACGCACGCGGCAGCCACGGCTCTGCGGCATGAACGCGGTCAACGCGCGGACGATGCGTGCGCTCGGGTAAGCCGCGTCGACCACCAGCCGCACTTCGGCCTCCCAGCCTTGTTCCATATGGTGGGCGAGGTCTTCCAGTTGGCTGGCCTGTTTCACCAGTTGCCGCGAGCGGCGCAGCAACACGCCGCCGGCTTCGGTGAGCACCGCTTTACGCCCGTCGATGCGCAGCAACGGCACGCCAAGCTGATCCTGCATGCGGGCGACGGTGTAGCTCACCGACGATTGCGAACGGTGCAGGGCCTCGGCGGCCTGCGCAAAGCCGCCGTGGTCGACCACAGCCTGCAATGTTCGCCATTGATCAAGGGTCACGCGGGGCGCTTTCATCAATAGCTCCTCTTGTCCTAAGCTGGCGGTCCCTCATGGAGACTGCCGAATGAAAAAATTCTGTTGTGTGTTGCTGGCGCTGCTGCCGCTGACGGCGTTTGCGTATCCGATCGATGTGCAGAAAAACCTCAACGGCATGAAGATCGATTACGAGTCCTTCGATACGGACAACGACATCGGCTCCATACGAGTGAGCAACTACGGTGATGTCGATGCGACCTGCAAAGCGGTGTTCAACAATGGGCCGGAGGCGCCGCGCACCCGCACCATCGACGTGCCTGCCGGCAAACATAAAAACGCCACGGCCAAGTTCACCCGCGAGATCATCAAGCTGCGCATCAACCTGACCTGCACCCCGAAATAACACCGTATTTACCTGTGGGAGCGAGCCTGCTCGCGAAGGCGGCGTGTCAGTAAACACATTCCTTGGCTGACACACCGCCTTCGCGAGCAGGCTCGCTCCCACAGGGTTTAGGTGCATCTAAACGAATTATTCGATGCTTTGCAGCAATTATTTGCGCTTTTTCATCGATTCGACTCTGTTTAACCTTCACTCCATCGACCTACAACATTCTCGGATGGAGGCTACACAACATGTCCCGCGTTCTGATCATCGAAAGCAGCGCCCGCCAGCAAGACTCGGTATCCCGTCAACTGACCCAGACCTTCATCAGTCAGTGGAAAGCCGCGCACCCTGCCGATCAGATCACCGTACGTGACCTCGCCGTGAACCCGGTGCCACACCTGGATATCAATTTGCTGGGCGGCTGGATGAAACCCGCCGAACAGCGCAACGCCCTCGAGCAATCGTCGCTTGACCGCTCCAACGAATTGACTGATGAATTGCTGGCCGCCGACGTACTGGTCATGGCCGCGCCGATGTACAACTTCGCCATCCCGAGCACCCTCAAGGCCTGGCTCGACCACGTATTGCGTGCCGGCGTGACCTTCAAGTACACCGAAACCGGTCCGCAAGGCTTGCTCAGCGGCAAACGTGCCTATGTGCTCACCGCACGGGGCGGCATCTACGCCGGTGGCCCGGCTGATCACCAGGAACCGTACCTGCGTCAGGTCATGGGTTTCATCGGCATCCACGACGTGACCTTCATTCACGCCGAAGGCATGAACCTTGGCGGCGACTTCCAGGAGAAAGGCTTGAATCAGGCCAACGCCAAGCTGTCCCAGGTCGCTTGATATGTTAATCGCCAGATAATCGCCGATTGTTTTAGTGACCTGGCGCAACCCCTTCAAGGCTCTACGCGCATCGAACCTCCCTTTGCACTTGTTGCTCCTGAGTGCTGTAGCCCGATTGAACGCCTTAGCGAGATCGGGCTTTTTTTTGCCCACGATTCAGTGAACGACGTAGAACCCCTGTAGGAGTGAGCCTGCTCGCGATGGCGGTCATTCAGACACATCAAATTGCCTGACACACCCTCATCGCGGGCAAGCTCGCTCCCACAGGGGATTTGTGTTGTTTGAGGGTTCGCGGTCTGGCGCAAAACCCGCTATCGTCGCCGCCATTCGAAACAGAGGCGACCATGGGCTATCTACTTTTTGTCACGCTGATCCAGGCGTTTTCCTTCAGCCTGATCGGCGAATACCTGGCCGGGCATGTCGACAGTTACTTCGCAGTGCTGGTGCGTGTGGTGCTGGCCGGGCTGGTGTTCATCCCGCTGACGCGCTGGCGCTCGGTGGAACCGGCGTTCATGCGCGGCATGCTGCTGATCGGCGCGTTGCAGTTCGGCGTGACCTACGTCTGCCTGTATCTGAGCTTCCGCGTGCTGACGGTGCCGGAAGTGTTGTTGTTCACCATCCTCACGCCGCTGCATGTGACGCTGATCGAAGACGCGCTGAACCGCCGCTTCAATCCGTGGGCGCTGATTGCGGCGCTGGTGGCGGTGGGCGGCGCGGCGGTAATTCGCTTCGATAGCATCAATCCGGACTTCTTTATGGGTTTCCTGCTGCTGCAACTGGCCAACTTCACCTACGCGGCAGGGCAGGTGATGTACAAGCATCTGGTGGCGAAACACCCGAGCGATCTGCCGCATTACCGGCGCTTCGGTTTTTTCTACCTCGGTGCATTGGCGGTGGTCTTGCCGGCATTCCTGATGTTCGGCAAGGCCAACTTCCTGCCGGAAGCGCCGTTGCAATGGGGCGTGCTGCTGTTCCTCGGCCTGGTCTCGACCGCGCTGGGTATGTACTGGTGGAACAAGGGCGCGTGCATGGTCAACGGCGGCACGCTGGCGGTGATGAACAACCTGCACGTGCCGGTGGGGCTTTTGCTTAACCTGCTGATCTGGAATCAGCATGAGGAACTGGGCAGGTTGTTCCTTGGCGGGAGTGTGATCCTGGCAGCGGTGTGGATCAGTCGGTTGGGTATCCGCAAATCACCAGTCACCAGCTGACTTCCGACTGACAAATATCTCTGTGGGAGCGGGCTTGCCCGCGATAGCGAAGTACCAGACGATGGGTTTCTCGCTGACACTCCCTCATCGCGGGCAAGCCCGCTCCCACAGGTTTCAGTGAAGTTACATCAGATGTTTTTCAGGTTCGGGAATATGCGCCGAGCCCAACACCGCCGGCAGCAACCCGGTACGCAAATCCCCACCACTCGGCTGCTGATACAGGCTCAAACCAAACTCCGGCAGCACCGCCAGCAGATAATCGAAAATATCCCCCTGAATCCGCTCGTAATCGGCCCACACCGTGGTCGTCGTGAAGCAGTAGATCTCCAGCGGAATGCCCTGCGCCGTGGTCTGCATCTGCCGGACCATGCAGGTCATGTTCGGCTGAACCTCGACATGACTCTTCAGATACGCCAGCGCATAAGCGCGAAAGGTGCCGATGTTGGTCATGCGCCGGCGGTTGGCCGACATTGCCGCGACGTTGCCCTGCGCCTCGTTCCACGCCTTGAGCTCGGCTTTCTTGCGGCTCATGTAGCCGGTCAGCAGATGCACCTGGCTCAACTTCTCTTCTTCATCGTCACGGATGAAACGCACGCCGCTGGCGTCGATGAACAGGCTGCGCTTGATCCGTCGCCCGCCGGACTGCTGCATGCCGCGCCAGTTTCTGAACGACTCGGACATCAGCCGCCAGGTCGGGATCGAGACGATGGTCTTGTCGAAATTCTGCACCTTGACCGTGTGCAACGTGATGTCGACCACGTCACCATCGGCGCCGACTTGCGGCATCTCGATCCAGTCGCCGACCCGCAGCATGTCGTTGCTGGTCAGTTGCACGCTGGCAACGAACGACAGCAGAGTGTCCTTGTAGACCAACAGAATCACTGCCGACATCGCGCCAAGACCGGACAGCAGCAACAGCGGCGAGCGGTCGATCAGCGTGGCGACGATGATGATCGCGCCAAACACGTACAAGACCATTTTTGCCAGTTGCACGTAGCCTTTGATCGAGCGGGTACGGGCGTGTTCGGTGCGCGCATAGATGTCGAGCAAGGCATTGAGCAGGGCGCTGATCGACAGCAGCAGGAACAGAATGGTGAACGACAGCGCGACGTTGCCAAGGAACGTCATCGCGGTTTTGCTCAGCTCCGGCACCAGGTGCAGGCCGAACTGGATCACCAGCGACGGCGTCATCTGCGCCAGGCGCTGAAACACCTTGTTGTGGCGAAAGTCGTTGATCCAGTGCAGGGACGGCTGGCGACCGAGCATGCGACTGGTGTGCAGGATCAGATAACGCGCCACTCGTCCGAGTACCAGCGCGATCACCAGCAGCAAGGTCAAGGCGAGGCCGGCCTGCAGGAACGGATGCTGTTCGAGGGTGCCCCAGAGGTCCTGGGCTTTGAGCCAGAGCTGTTTGAAATCCATGAGAGAAACGATTCTTCTGTAAGACGCGATGGGCAATTAGAGCATTTAAGACGCTGTGTATTACCGTTAGAGACAAATCGAGCAACAAAAAAGCCACTGATTACGTCCGTTTGTATAAAGAAACTCGGCCTGAGCGCTCGAAACCGGTAACCTATGCAGCTGTTTTTTTGCATATCTTCGAGGTAGCACCCGTGTTTTCCCAATTCGCCCTGCACGAACGCCTGCTTAAAGCTGTGGCCGAGCTGAAATTTGTCGAGCCAACGCCTGTGCAAGCCGCGGCCATCCCGCTGGCGCTCCAAGGGCGTGATTTGCGGGTGACTGCGCAAACCGGTAGCGGCAAAACCGCCGCTTTCGTCCTGCCGATCCTCAATCGCCTGATCGGCCCGGCCAAGGTTCGCGTCAGCATCAAGACCCTGATCCTGCTGCCGACTCGCGAACTGGCCCAGCAGACTTTGAAGGAAGTTGAACGCTTTTCGCAGTTCACCTTCATCAAGTCCGGCCTGATCACCGGCGGTGAAGACTTCAAGGTGCAGGCGGCGATGCTGCGCAAAGTGCCGGACATCCTCATCGGCACCCCGGGCCGGATGATCGAGCAACTCAACGCCGGCAACCTCGACCTCAAAGAAGTCGAAGTACTGGTGCTCGACGAAGCCGACCGCATGCTCGACATGGGTTTCGCCGAAGACGTCCAGCGTCTGGTCGACGAATGCCCGAACCGTCAGCAGACCATGCTGTTCTCCGCCACCACCGGCGGTTCCGGCCTGCGCGAGATGATCGCCAAGGTGCTGAACAACCCCGAGCACTTGCAGCTCAACGCGGTCAGCCAGCTGAACTCGACGACCCGTCAGCAGATCATCACCGCCGACCACAACCAGCACAAAGAACAGATCGTGAACTGGCTGCTGGCCAACGAGACCTATCAGAAGGCCATCGTCTTCACCAATACCCGCGCCATGGCCGACCGCATCTACGGGCGTCTGGTGGCTCAGGAATACAAGGCGTTCGTGCTGCACGGCGAGAAAGACCAGAAGGATCGCAAACTGGCGATCGACCGTCTGAAGCAGGGCGGCGTGAAGATTCTGGTGGCCACCGACGTCGCGGCCCGTGGTCTGGACGTTGATGGCCTGGATCTGGTGATCAACTTCGACAT
Organism: Pseudomonas sp. NPDC087817; assembly: GCF_044742875.1. Classification (NCBI taxonomy): domain Bacteria; kingdom Pseudomonadati; phylum Pseudomonadota; class Gammaproteobacteria; order Pseudomonadales; family Pseudomonadaceae; genus Pseudomonas; species Pseudomonas sp. NPDC087817. The sequence goes on along the minus strand of NZ_JBIUVJ010000005.1, from coordinate 87,058 downwards.
GCCACGCAGCGGCGACGAATACGTACACCGTATCGGTCGTACCGGCCGCGCCGGTAACGACGGTCTGGCGATCTCGTTGATCTGCCACGGCGACTGGAACCTGATGTCGAGCATCGAGCGTTATCTGAAGCAGAGCTTCGAGCGCCGCACCATCAAGGAAGTCAAAGGCACCTACGGCGGACCGAAAAAGGTCAAGGCCTCGGGCAAAGCTGTCGGCGTGAAGAAGAAAAAGACCGACGCCAAGGGCGACAAGAAGAAAACCGCCGCCAAGACGCCGACCAAGCGCAAGAGTGTCAACCGCCCGAAACCGGACTCTCTGGTGAGCAGCGACGGCATGGCCCCGCTCAAGCGCCGCAAGCCGGCAGAGCCTGCGGCTGAGTAAGTCGATTCAGGCACACAGAAAAAACCCGGACAATGTCCGGGTTTTTTTTCGTCCAGCGTTTGTCAGTTGCCCAGCAGGCCGCTGGTGTCGGCATCAAAGCGCTGTTTCGCCTGAGCAGCCGCCGGTTTCAATGCAGCGAGCAGGGCAGCCTCGCTGTACAACCGAGTGACGGCCAGGTCCCTGGGCGTCGGTTCGATCGGGATCAGCAGCTCTTCACCGTCAGCATGCAGCCAGATCGCCACAACGTTGAGCGCAGATACAAACAACAGCCGCAGCTCCACGGTTTTGCCCTGCAACTGCGGCGATTGCTCTGCCAGTTTCAGCGCACCCACCGTGGCGGCGGCGAGGTCGCCGTGGTTCAACGAGGCGAACTCGACATGCCCGCGCACTTCAGCCAATTGTGCATCGGCAATCGTTACGCCATCGGCAAACACCAGGTAATGCCAATCGCCGATTCGCGCGTTCTGCAGACCTTTGCCGTTGTTCAGGTCGTCCAGACTGAGCGAGTAGCCACGATAAGCCTCGCTGAGACTGATCTTCGCCGCAGCGGCGTTGGCGAATTGGCGGTTTACGCCAAAGCCCCGGGTTTGCAGGGCGGCTTGCAGTACCGGACGCAAGGTCTGTACGCCGTTGGAAGGCGCCTTTGGATAAGTCAGTTGCATGATGTTGCCCTCCTAGTTTTTTACGGTGAAGTAAGTGTTGGTCCAGTTGCCGCCGCCGTTGTAGGAACGGGGGAAGGCATTCAGGGCGCGGGTCGAGTAGCCGTAGATCGAGTCTGCGACCAGCACGTAATCGCCGTTGGTGCCGTAGATCGTCAGGAAATGCGCACCGCCGCCGTACCAGGCGCAACGCAGGCCGACCGGTCGGCCCATGCTGATCTGGTTCTGGATGGCCGACATCTGCAGCGAGCCCTGATTCATGCCGTTGTAACTGCGGGTGATCCGCAGCGCGGTGTCCAGATAGCCATAGACATTGCACGGACCGGGTTGATTGCAGCAGTTGCGGTCCAGTGCCGAACTGGCGACCCCGCACTGGGTCCAGTTTCCGGTGCCGTAATAGTTGCCGACCGAGGCGGAGACGGCGGCCCAGCACCAGTTGGTCTGGGTCTGCTTTTGCATGTTGAAGTTGAGACTGGCGGCCAGCGCGTTGACCTGTACAGCGGCTTCGACTTCGACCAGTTGCGGGTCGAGAAGATGGCCGATCAGGCACCTTGGCAAAGTTTCGCCGGTAAATCGGGTTGCTTCTGTGGTTAACATTTTCAATCCTCCATGAGTGAAAACAAGCGTCCAGCTTGTATGGGTGTTGCGGCATTACAGAGCGATCGGTATTCAACGGTTGCCATCTCCGATGGCCGGTGCCGATCTCCTTGCTCGATGTAACCGTAGTCATGAATATGCATTTGTGCAAATAAATAAATGCATTAATGCATTTTCACGGTCGAGAGATTGCAGCCTTTGGCAGCTTCTACAGAGTTCGGTGTAGGCGCTGCCGAAGGCTGCGATCTTTAGCTTTTTAGCTTTCGGTTTTCTTCTCTGCTGTATCCAGCTCTTTCAACCGCTGATCAATCAACTGACACTTGTCCGGCAGATCCGCACTGGCCGTGCCCAGATCCATCTTCTGCAACTCAGCGTTGATTTCCTTGGCCTTGGCTGGATTCTGCTCGGTGAGCTTGGCGACTTCCTTGGCCAGTTGTTCGCGTTTGGCGGTGGCTTCTTCCGGCGTGCAGGCCCAGACGGGCAGGGCGCAGGCAAGAGTGGCAGCGAGGGTGAGCTTGATCAGGGTTTTCATCGTGGCAGGCCTCAGTTCCGGTTAAGGCGGGTTAACCGGTTGAGGCCTGGGTGGCGGGAAAAGTTCAGAATCTGTACTTGCCTTTCAGTCTCCATGGCAGCAACTGGACTTTGCTTTTGCCTCATACCGATCATGATGACGAACCCACTCCATGATCTCGTCCTCATTGCGGCCCTTGGGTGTGAGATCGAGGTAGTTGTAGGCGCCAACCAACATGTCCAGGCCACGGGCATAGGTTGAATAGGTATGGAATATCTCGCCTTTATCGTTGCGATAAAAAACGCTCAGCCCCGGCATCTCTTCCTCGGCACTGTCGGTCCTTTCATAGTTGTACGTAGCCTTTCCTGCAGCCACATCCCCAGCCCGGGCACAAACACCGAAGTCATAGTTGAAGTCGCAGCCTTCTGAAGACACCCAGTCAAACTTCCAGCCCATCCGCCGTTTGAAATCCTGAAATTCGTTGAACGGCGCGTGGGAAACAGCAACGACAGCGATGTCGTGATGGGCCAGGTGCTGGTTGGCGCCATCAATGTGGTCGCTGAGGAATGAGCAGCCCTGGCAGCCTTCTTCCCAATCCTTGGCAAACATGAAGTGGTAAACGACCAACTGGCTGTGTTTACCGAACAGGTCCGCCAGTTTCAGTTCGCCGTTCCGGCCCTGAAAGTGGTAGTCCTTTTCCATCTTCACCCACGGCAAGGCGCGGCGTTCCGCGCTGAGGCGGTCGCGCTCCTTGGTGAAGGCTTTTTCGTGATCGAGGTGTTGCCTACGGGCGGTGAGCCATTCTTCGCGCGACACCACCGGATGATTCTCAACGTTCATGATGATTTCTCCTGCGGGGTTGAAACCGTCTGTTTCAGACTAGTCGCTTGACCAACAGGGAATTCGACAGACCGCCGGTCGGTCATCTCGCAAAACGCGGCTGAACGGCTGCGACAGGCTCGGGTCACAACCTATGACAGCGCCATAAACCATGCGCATCGGAGGTTGAATCAGGATGACGACTTATAAGTGGGATTTGATTGAGCGTTTGCTGCACGAAGTGCAGAACAGCGCTGGCGAAAGTTTCGCGCCTCGAAAATACGCCGAGGACTATGCGGCGGAGAAAGCCAATTCAGGTGAACAGATCGAGAATCTGGATCATCTGAAAACGCTGGCCTGTGAGTATGAAGGTCTGCTGCTCGACCGCGGGTATATCGCGCCGCGCCCGGACCACGAAGGCAGTACCGGCAACAATTTCATTCTGACCCCGCGCGGATCCAGCCTGCTGAGCCTGATCGACAGCAGCATCCCCGGCAATGATCATCCGCGCCAGGTGCTGGATGAGCAGGAGGATGCGCTGGATGAGGCGACATTTGATGAAGTGGCGTCCAAAGCCCAGATTGCCTGAGTTTACGCAGATCGCCCTGTAGGAGTGGGCCTGCTCGCGATCGCATTGTGACAGCCACATAAACAGCGTCTGTCACACCGCGATCGCGAGCAGGCTCACTCCTAAAATTGAAATACGTAATGCTCAGGGTTTTTGCTTGGCCTTCAGACACTTCAAGTCATTGAAATCCTTCCGTACACCCTCGATCTTCTTCAACAACCGCTGACGCTGCTGCGGCGTACTTACCGCCATCAAGTCCACCGCCAGTGCGCGTCCCTGCGCCTCGGTATCGGCAAAGGCTTTGCGATAATCCGCTGTCCATAAACTCTCGCGATTGACCAGAAGTGTTTCGATTCGTTGTGGGAACTCCGGGCTGTTACGCTGCGCGACGGCGGCGCTGAACTGCTTCTGCCAATGCGCACGATTGGCGATCCACTGGGTGTTCTGATCGCCCAGCGCCGTTGACCAGGCCATCACCCGTTGTTCCTGAGGCGCGCTCAAAGGGCCGAGCCAGTCGTTCAGGCGTTTATCCATGCGTGCAGCGCGTTCGGCGATCTGTTGGCTGAGCGGTGGCTTGAGGTATTCCTCCTGACGTTTGCGCAGATCCTTGGCAAACGCGTCGTTCATTTCCGCGACCTGCTTGTCATCCAGCCCCTGCAACAACTCGATTGCAGACGGAGTGATTTCTCGTGCGGTTTCAGCGATGGCCTGTTTGGCTTCCACGGTGCGCGACTGAAGTGCTGCGTCGGTGACCTGATTGGTTTCGACCATGGTCTGCAAGCGATCCAGCCAATCCAGATAGCCTGGCAATTGCGTAGTGCAGTGCCAACTCAGGTGTTCCTTGAGTCGCTCGTTGAACCAGTCTTTCTGCTCGCCGTTCATGTCCACATAGTCGCTGAGCGTCCACGGGATGATCACGTCGAGGTTGCGATAGGCCAGGCCGACGCGACTGCAGGCGCCGAGAGCGAGGGTGAATATCAACAGGGCGGCAATGTTTTTGAAGCTGCGAGACATGGGCGAATCCTTGCGTGAGCCTGGCTTCGAAAGTCTGATTCTTATGTGAACGCAGAAGGTGTGCAGCAGTTCAGCCGATCAATAGAACGCGCGTTCGGCCTTGAGCGTGACGAGGCCGTCGCACTCGCTGTTATGGCCGGAGTAGGCCGAGCAATCGCTGCCGCTGAGGCTGGAATTGCTGTAGACCAGGTCCAGATTGACGCCCATGATCGGACGCGAGAATTTCACCGACCAATCGGTGAAGCTGCTGACGTAGCCACCGTCCACAGCGACCGGTGTGTTCAGTTGGTGGGTGGTGTATTTCATGCTGACGCCAATGCCAAACGGCTGATTGCCGCCAAGGTCGGCGAACAGGGTGTTGTTCTGTTTGTCCGGATCGTTGCTCAAGGCGATGCCGAATCGGCTGCCGAGTAGGGTCAGGCCACCGAACAGTTCCTGGCTGTCGAGGGTATCCACCTTGGGATAGCTGTAGTGAATCATCCCGACTTCATAGCCAAGGGTGTTATCGAAGGGTTGTTTGAAGCCGACGTAGGAATCGATCTCGAGGTTTTTGCCCGGAGTGATGCCCATGCTCGGTGCGTATTGGCCAACATAGAGCCCACTGTTATGGCTCAGATCGAGGCCGCCGTGGAATGAACCGACCGCCGCGGGTTTGACCAGGCCTTGGGCCATGCTGCGGCTCGGAGTGGTGCCGAGTTTGAGGTCGAAATCGCCGAGCTCACGCTGGAAAATCTGCGCGTGCGCAGTCGTGCATGCCAGCAGGCCTACAAGCAATAAACAGGATGTTTTGCGCATGCGTCACTCCATGAACAGCGAGCGCTGGCCGGCGGGCCTGCTGAAACGCTTGATCTAGACGCGTGCAAGGATACCGGCGAATGATCGGCATTGAAGGCCGTTCGTCGATTTATACAAGTTTGATTAAACAGAGGTGGGGTGTGGCGAGGGTGCCAGTCCAGACGCTTCGAAGCTCAAAGCGCCTCAGGACGGGTGTATTACCGGGTGTTACTTCTTGCCCAGGCTGATCTGCTTGGACGGGCCGAACGTCTGGCCGCTGACGCCTTTGGCAATTTGCTGAATCTCGCCGCCGGACTTGAGGAACGCTGCGATCTGATCGTTGATCGATTCGCTGGTTTCAACGGCTGGAGCTGGCTTTGCTTTGCTGGTGGATGCTTTTACACGCATGGCGGCCATTAACCTGTAGAAAAGTAACTCGGCTAGGCATCGTACAGGAATAACTTGACAATAGCTTGGTAAATATCCTTCGGAATAACCCAGTGCGTTGCTGCATTACTCTCGATTCAATACTCGAAATATCCGGCTAACCTGCTGTTTTAAATAAGAACATTGATGTTCCGTGGCGCCGTGATGCTCGATCGCGAGGCGCGAAATCAGACTGACGAGCGGCAGGTCGCCGGCCCGCGACCGAGGAAAATCAAGGCTTGTCACAGAATTTGCGGCCTCGCCGGTTTGCCCGCGAACGGACGCGGCAAAACCGGGTAGAATGCCGCCCACGCAATGAGGGTTCTGGAAAATGGCTTTAGTCGGGCGTTACAACAGTTTGCAAGTGGTTAAACACACTAACTTCGGTTTATATCTGGACGGCGGTGCCGACGGCGAAATTCTTTTGCCCAACCGTTATATCCCTAAAGATATTCCCAGCGAAGATGAAGACTGGCTCAACGTATTTATTTATCTGGACAGCGAAGACAAACTTCTCGCTACCACGGAAAAACCAAAAGTTCAGGTGGGCGAGTTTGCCAGTCTGAAAGTTGTTGAAGTCAACAGCATTGGCGTATTCCTCGATTGGGGTTTGCCGAAAGATCTGTTGCTGCCGTATTCCGAAGAGAAGCGGCAGATGACTGCCGGCGAGTACTGCGTAGTGCACGTCTACCTCGACAAGCACACCCGCCGCATCACCGCCACCGCGCGTCTGGATCGCTACCTCGACAAGACCCCGGCCACGTACAGCGCAGGCCAGGAAGTTGATCTGCTGGTCGCCGAAGCCACCGACATGGGCTTCAAGGCGATCATCAACAACAAGCATTGGGGTTTGATTCACAAGAATGAAATCTTCAAGTTCATGCGCTCCGGCATGCGTGAAAAGGGTTTCATCAAGGAAGTGCGCAGTGACGGCAAGATCAGCCTGAGCCTGCAACCGGTCGGCCAGGAAGCGGCCAGCAGCCTGTCGTCGAAGATCCTCGCCAAATTGCGCGAGAACGACGGCACGCTGGCGGTCAGCGACAAGAGCGACCCGGCACTGATCAGCAGCCTGTTCGGCGTCAGCAAGGGCAACTTCAAGAAGGCCATCGGTTCGCTGTACAAGGATGGCAAGATCGTCATTCACGCCGATCGCATTGAACTAACCTGAGCCTGGTGTGGCCCATGTTGCATGGGCTCACAGGAGGTCGGGTAAATGAAAAAAGCGTTGATTGCCTACGTCGCCACGTTGGTGACGTTTCTTTTGCTTGACGGCATCTGGCTCGGCCTGCTGATGGCACCGACCTATCGCGAACTGCTCGGTCCGCTGATGCTCGAAAAACCGCTGCTGGTTCCCGCAGCGGTTTTTTATTGCCTGTATGTTTTTGGTTGTATCCAGTTTGTGGTGTTGCCCGCGCTCAGTTGGCAGCAAGCGGCGCGGATGGGAGCGTTGTTGGGGCTGGTGGCGTATGGGACGTATGACCTGACCAATTGGGCGACATTGCGCGGCTGGTCGGTGCAGGTGACATTGCTGGATTGGGGATGGGGGACGTTTGCCACGGCGGTGGCTTGTACGGTCGGGTTTTGTGTGGCTCGGCGGTTTGCTGTTTCGAAGCGTTGAGTTGTGCTGCTTCGCCCGTCCTCATCGCTGGCAAGCCAGACTCCCACAGGGTTTTGTGCCGAACGTAGAATCTGTAGACACTATGCAACCCTGTGGGAGCTCGCTTGCCAGCGATTGACGGCGCAGCCGACAGCCATTCACCGCTGACGCAACGGAAGAATTAAATGTCTTTTCCAGACGGCTTTTTCTGCCGCACTGGTGAATAATCGACGCCATCACTATTCGCCCCGGACATCGATCCGGGGCTTTGTTATGACCATTGGATGGCCTGCCATGTTGTGTGTATACGAGGTGTTGCCGTGAGTATCGAGCGGCGCAATGCCGATAGTTTTGCCCTGCAAGTGATGATTGGCCTGTGCCTGATCTGGGGCGTGCAGCAAGTGATGATCAAGTGGGCGGCGCCCGACATTGCGCCGGTCATGCAAGCGGCGGCGCGCTCGGGCATTTCCGCATTGCTGGTAGGACTGCTCATCTGCTGGAAGGGCGGTTGGAATCAGGTCGGCAAGACCTGGCGCGGCGGCTTGTTGGCCGGTGCGCTGTTCGGCCTGGAGTTCTTTTTCATCGCCGAAGGCCTGCAACTGACCACGGCGGCGCACATGTCAGTGTTCCTCTACACCGCGCCGATCTTCACCGCGCTGGGCGTGCACTTCCTGTTGGCCAGCGAGCGTTTGCGGCCCTTGCAGTGGCTGGGGATTTTGCTCGCCTTCATCGGTATCGCGATTGCCTTCGCTGGCGGCGTGTCGTGGGACAACCTCGACCGGCGGATGCTGCTGGGGGACGCCTTTGGTGTCTTGGCTGGCGCCTGTTGGGGCGCGACGACGGTGGTGGTGCGCGCTTCGCGGTTGTCCGAGGCACCGGTAACGCTGACCCTGTTCTATCAATTGATCGTCGGCTTTCTCGGCCTGTTGCTGATCGCGCTGTTCAGCGGCCAGATTACTCATGTCAGCCTGACTACAGTGGCAGTGGCCAGCGTGTTGTTTCAAGGCCTGGTGGTGTCGTTCTTCAGTTACCTGGTGTGGTTCTGGCTGCTGCGCCGTTATCTGGCCGCCAACCTCGCGGTGTTCTCGTTCATGACGCCGTTGTTCGGCGTCACCTTCGGCGTGTTGCTGCTCGGCGAACACCTGAGCCTGAACTTTGTCATCGGTGCGGTGCTGGTATTGCTCGGCATCACTTTTGTCAGCGCCGAGCAGTGGCTGCGTCGGCGTTTGCGCAAAGCGCTCGGCCAGCGCTAGTCGATTGCCGCGCCAGGCCACCGGCCATCAACAAGCCGCTGCCGGCGATCACCAGCGCAGGCTGCAAACCGCCGCTGAAATGGCTGCTCAGCGCGGCCAGCAACGGGCCGCTGAGCTGGCCGACGGCAAAGCAAGCGGTCAACATGCCGGCATTGCGCTGGGTGGCATGCGGCGCCAGCTCCCGGGAGCGTTGCATGACCAACTGCATGCAGGCCAGAAACGGCGTCCCGCAAAGAACCACACCCAGTGCCAGACCCCAACCACTGCCCAACAAGCAGGCAAAAACCCCGGCGGCTTGCAGCCACAGCGTCGCCGTCAACCAGTGGCGCGTGGTCGCCGGATCATGCCGGCGCAAACTCACCAGCAACACGCCGATGGCCGCACCAAGGCCGAAGCACGGCCAGAACAGATCCGCTTGCCATTGCCCGTGAAACTGCGCGTTGGCCATCTGCGACAGAAACGTCGCCGGGATGATGTAGCCGATGCCGTACAACGCGTAAATAACGGCCAGACGGGCAATGCCGCGATTGGCTGGATTGATGGAAGTCGTTGCAACGATGGGCGCGGCGACCGGTTGCGGCAAAAAGCGCCAGACGCCGAGCATCATCACCAAGGCCGCCACGGCATAAATCAGCCACAACGTCGCCGACGTCTGCTGCAGCAGATGTGAGACGAGTGCCAGCAATCCCGTCAGAAAAATTCCCAGACCTGGTCCGGCAAACACCAATGCGCCCAACCGAGGACGCCCTGCCGCCGCAGCCAATGGCTGGCTCAGTGATGTGATCATCACCAGAACCCAGGCACTCGCCACGCCGGTACCGAAGCGTAATACCAGATGCGACCAGAAACCGTTGGCCCAGAACGATGCCAGCGTCAGCAGCACGCACAGCCACAATCCGCCGTGCAGGCGACGCTGCACCTGCTCGGGACGGCGGGCGAACATTGCATCCACCGCACCCAGCAAATAACCGAGGTAGTTGGCCGCCGCAATCAGACCGGCGGCCGTCAGGTCAAACTGCCCTTCACTGAGCAGATGCGGCATTTGCGGTGTGAGAGCGAAACGGCCGATGCCCATGGCCATCATCAGAGCGACGAAGCAAGCGGATAAGCGAATCAGCGGCGACATGGTCTGGATTCCTTTAGAGGATCAATGACCGTCAGGCTAAGACTGATTGACTTTCTTTAAAATTGAATAATAGTGAGTAACTTGTTCTGTTCTGGAGAAAGGTCGTGGAATTCAGCCAACTGCGGATTTTTCAGGCCGTTGCGCAGGAAGGGTCGATCACCCGCGCCGCCGAACGCCTGCACCGAGTGCCGTCGAATCTGTCGACCCGGCTTAAACAGTTGGAGGAGCAACTCGGCGTAGAGCTTTTCGTCCGCGAACGTCAGCGTTTGCAGCTGTCGCCTGCGGGAAAAGTCTTGCTGGACTACACCGGCAAACTGTTTGCCCTGCGTGATCAGGCCACTGCGGCGGTGATGGGTGGGCAGCCGGCGGGGGATTTTGTTCTGGGTACGATGTACAGCACCGCAGCGATCCATTTGCCGGCGTTGCTGGCGCGGTATCACAAGCAGTACCCGGCGGTGAACCTGCAAGTGCAGTCGGCACCGAGCGGCGAACTGCTCGAAGGCTTGCTCACCGGTCGCCTCGATGCGGCTTTGGTGGACGGCCCGCTGGAGCTGGCCGGGCTCGATGGTGTGCCGCTGTGCGAAGAGCGTCTGGTGTTGATCACGGAAATCGATCATCCACCGGTGCGCAGCGCCGCGGATGTTGAAGGGCGTTCGGTGTTCACGTTCCGCCAGGGCTGCTCCTACCGTATGCGCCTGGAGGCGTGGTTTGCCCACGCCCATGCGGCGATGGGCCGGGCGATGGAAATCGAGTCCTATCAGGGCATGCTTGCTTGTGTGGTGGCGGGCAGTGGCGTGGCGCTGATGTCGGAGTCGATGCTCGCCAGTCTGCCGGGTCGCGAGAACGTTGCCGCGCATCCATTGGCTGAGCCGTTCGTGAGTGCGACAACATGGCTCATGTGGCGCAAAGGCATGCTTGGCGCCAACCTCAACGCGTGGATTGAAGTGCAGCAAGCCGTCTATCCTGCGGCTCTGAATGAAAGCCGGGAAACGGCTTGAACGAATGGACAGGAATTCTGTTCAATTCAGTAACAGATCATTGCGGATTTCGCCGAGCATTGCGTAGGACTTCGGACTATTATCAGTGCGAAGCGGCCTCAGAATTCCGGCCGCTCAGCACCACCCTGAAGGGGGCATGACGATGAAAGAGAAAATTCAGAACTGGCTGCACGATTTAGGTGTTGCCCTCGGCTTGATCGAACCGCCTCTGCAACCCGTACCGATTCGCACAGACGACGAACAGCGTCGGCGCCAACCGCGTCGGCGCTAGGCAGACGTAAGCATCAGGTGAATGGGGTTATTTGTGGCGAGGGGATTTATCCCCGATGGGCTGCGGAGCAGCCCCATTTGCAGCAATCACATTCTTACAGGTCGAACCGGGTTTAATGGTTTTGGGGCTGCTTCGCAGCCCATCGGGGATAAATCCCCTCGCCACAGGGATCTCCAGCATCCTGACATATGTATTTGGCAATACCTCTCAATGCCGCCCGATCTCCAGTAAAAACCGGCTCAAGTCATTCGCGGTCTTCGCGGTCTTGAGCATCCGGTCTTCCTCCGCCGTAAACGCCGTCAGGCCGAATTCATCTTCCAGATGAAAGATCAGATCCTCGATATCAGCTTTCTCCAAACCCAGTTGCACCAGACTGGTGTTGTCGTTGAATTCGCGGGTTTCCAGCAGGCGCCGAATATATCGGTGCACGGCGGCACGCACGGCAGCTCTTCTCATGGCAGATATTTCTGATTGTTGTTTTGCTTGATTACAGCAGGCGTCACGCGTGCCCGCGTAACCACTCGTCAATCATCGAACGCAAATGCTCGCCGGAGAAACTGCCGAAATGCCCGCCATGCACGGTGCGGATCGGCAATGCCTGCAAACGCCGCAGACTGGCCGCATAGTCATCCAGATTCGAATGGTAGGCGTCTTCGATCAACGGCCCGTCGTAGATGATGTCGCCACTGAACAGCGTTTGTGTCGCCGCTTCATACAGGCTGATCCCGCCCGGCGAATGCCCCGGCGTGTGCAGCACTTGCAGGCTGCGATCGCCCAGATCCAGCACATCGCCATCCTCGACAAACCCGGTCGCCGGCGCGGCTTTGACCCGGTACTCGGCGTAGCACAACGGGCAATCCGGATGCGCCTCGAACATGTCATCGCCGACGAAAGCGCGGCTCAGATCATTCTCGCCATCGGGCGCAGCCAGAATGTCCGCTTCGGCCGGATGCACCAGTCGTTCAGCGAATTCGTGATGCCCGGCGATATGGTCGAAATGGCAATGACTGGCCACTGCCACCAACGGTCGCTCGGTAATCCATGGCAATTGTTCGCGCAGGCTGACAAGCCCTGAACCGCTATCGAGCAACAGGTCTTTGTCGCGGCCCTGTACGTGCCACAGGTTGCAGCGGTAGAACGGTCGAATGTGCGGCTCATGAATCAACCGGATGCCGTCACTCAGGTGCTGCACTTCAAACCACTGATCGCGAGAAACGATCTTCATAAATCATTTTCTCCAGACGAAAAAAACGGGTGTGGCAACCGACGCCACACCCGTCGAAGAAAGCATCAAGTCGTTACATCAAAGCTTAGATCGCACTCGCCACGGTCGCCGGGCGAGGGGAGACCAGGCTGACCACCACGAAACTCACCAGACCGACAGCCAGGCTGTAGTAGATCGGCGTGTTGGCGTCCAGACCGTCCTTGAACATGAACAGCAGCGCGGTGGCAAAGCCCAGGCCCATGCTGGCGATGGCGCCGGCGGTGGTCGCGCGTTTCCAGAAAATCGCCCCGATCAGCGGGATCAGCATGCCGCCGACCAACAGGTTGTAGGCGAGGGTCAGAGCGCTGATCACATCGTTTACCACCAGCGCGATACCCAGCACAACGATGCCGGTCAGCAGGGTGAACAGGCGGTTGATGCCCAGGCTCGACTGTTTGCCGCCACGCAGTTTCGGCAACAGGTCTTCAGTCAGGGTGGTGGCAGCGGCGAGCAGGCCGGCGCTGGCGGTGGACATCATTGCCGCGAGTGCCGCAGCGATCACCAGACCACGGATGCCGTCCGGCAGCGACAGTTTGACGATGGCGGCGAAGGCGTTGTTGACGTTGTCCAGATCCGGGATCAGCACGTGCGCGGCCATGCCGATCAGCGCGCAGGCCAGGCCGTAGAGGATGCAGTAGATACCCGCAATGCTGCCGGCGTATTGCGCGACTTTGGCGGTCTTGACGGTGAACACCCGTTGCCAGATGTCCTGACCGATCAGGATGCCGAAGAAGTAGATCATGAAGTAGGTGATGATCGTGTCCCAGCCGATGGTGGTGAAGCTGAAGGCAGTGGCCGGCAGTTTCAGCACCAACTCATCCCAACCGCCGACGCGGTACAGGCAGATCGGCAACAGGATGAACATCAGGCCAACGGTCTTGATGATGAACTGGACGATGTCGGTCAGGGTCAGTGACCACATGCCGCCAATGGCCGAGTAGACCACCACCACACCACCGCCGAGCAACACCGAGATCCAGAACGGTAGGCCGAACAGCACTTGCAGCACGGTGCCGATGGCGAGGATCGAAGTCACGCCGATCATCAGCGCGTAGGCCAGCATGATCGCCGCGCTCGCCGAGCGGGCCATCGGGTTGTAGCGTTTTTCCAGGACCTGGGTAACGGTGTAGATCTTCAGTTTCAGCAGCGGTTTGGCGAGGAACAGGTTCAGCGCGACGATGCCGCAACCGAGTGCCGCGCACAGCCAGAAACCGGAGATGCCGTGCACGTAGCCCAGACGCACGGTGCCGACGGTGGATGCGCCACCGAGCACGGTCGCGGCCATGGTGCCCATATACAGGCTCGGGCCTAGGTTACGACCGGCCACGAGAAAGTCTTCGTTGGTCTTGGCCTTGCGCATGCCGAAGTAGCCGAGCAAGAGCATGCCGGCGGCGTAGATGAGGACGACGAATAAATCCAAAGCCATGATGGCGTGTCTCCGATTGTCTTTTTTATGGTGAAACAAATTTGGTTCAGTGGTGCTGCCCTTTGTAGGCCTTCGCCTGCTCGCGATAGCGGTCTGTCAGTCACATCTTTATTGGATGTGCTGCAGTTATCGCGAGCAGGCTCACTCCTACAGGGGATCTGCGTCAGGCAGCCTGGCGCAGTTTTTTTCCACGATTTGGCTACGCGCATCCGTCGGGCCGAACACTTCGCGCGGTTCCGGAAACAGGCTCAGCAGCGTCAGGTACACCACCGACGCCAGACCGAGGGTCACCGGCAGACTGATGTCGATGCCACCGGCCATTTCGCCCAGCGGGCCAACGAATTGCCCCGGCAAATTGACGAAGCACAAGCCCACCGCCGCGCTCGGAATCCACGCACCCAGACCGCGCCAGTTCCAGCCGTGGCTGAACCAGTAGCGTCCGCCTTGCTCGCCGCGAGTGAACACTTGCAGGTCATCCGGGCAGTAGAAACCGCGACGCACCAGCAGGCCGATGATCATGATCACCATCCACGGGGTGGTGCAGGTGATGATCAGCACGGCGAAGGTCGACACGCTCTGCACCAGGTTTGCCGCAAAGCGCCCGATGAAGATGAAGGCAATCGACAGCACGCCGATCAGCAAGGTCGCTTTCACGCGCGACAGCACCCGTGGGAACACGCTGGACATGTCGAGCCCGGTGCCATACAGCGAGGTGGTGCCGGTGGACATGCCGCCGATCACCGCAATCAGGCACACCGGCAGGAAGAACCAGCTCGGCGACACCGCCAGCAGACCACCGACATAGTTGTTCGCCGCGATGTAGTCCGGCGCCTTGATCGCAACGATGGTCGCGGTGGCCAGGCCGAACAGGAACGGGATGAACGTGGCGATCTGCGACAGCACAACCGCCGCCATGATCCGTTGCTTGGAGGTTTCACGGGGGATGTAGCGCGACCAGTCGCCGAGGAACGCACCGAAGGAAATCGGGTTGCTCATCGCTACCAGTGCAGCGCCGATGAACGCGGCCCAGAAGCCCGGTTGACCGAGGCTGACGGTGCCCGCGTAATGCGCGTCGAAAGGACCGGCGAAGGCGAAGATGCCCAGCAGGAACAACAGGCTGGCGCTCCACACCGCGATCTTGTTCACCCACAGCAAGAAGCGGAAGCCGTAGATGCACACGGTCAGCACCAGAATCGCGAACAGACCGTAGGCCAGGCCCAGGGTCAGGTCGGTTTCCGGCAGACCGATCAGGCGTTTTGCACCACCGATCAGCGCATCCCCCGAACTCCACACCGAGAGCGAGAAAAACGCGATAGCGGTCAACAGCGACAGGAACGAACCGACGATCCGCCCGTGCACGCCGAAGTGCGCACCGGACGACACGGCATTGTTGGTGCCGTTGAGCGGGCCGAACAGGCCCATCGGTGCGAGGATCAGCGAGCCGAGCAGCACGCCCGCAACAATCGCCCAGACGCCGGCCTGAAACGACAGGCCGAACAGCACCGGGAAACTGCCGAGCACGGCGGTGGCAAAGGTATTCGAGCCGCCGAAGATCATCCGGAACAAGTCCGTCGGGCCTGCGCTGCGTTCGTGGTCCGGGATCTGTTCGACCCCGTGGGTTTCAATCTGCGTAAGGCTTTGGTCGTTGTTGTTGTTATTCATGATCTGCTCCGATCATAAAGGCGCGCCTCATCGTGCGTGTGGCGTCACCTGTTTGGCTAAGGGGATGGCAGCCCTTCCGGCATTGCGGACAAATGTTCGTGGCAGGCCAGCCAATGGCCTTGTTGTTCTAGGCTCGACGCTTGTTTCTTGAAAACAATCGTCTCGCGCTCCTGGCTGAAGTGTTGC
>NZ_JBIUVJ010000005.1:0-71515 GCF_044742875.1 Pseudomonas sp. NPDC087817 | reverse complement strand
GCAGCTCGGTGGCCACGTCATGGATGAAAATCGCCACGTCACCTTGCAGGCTGACGAAGGCGTTGCTCGAAGTGCACGACAGCACTTCAAAGCCATCCTCGGCGCGCCAGCTGTCCCACAAGGCCTGATAGGCATCGCGCGACAGCAAAGGCTGTTCGAGGGTGTAGAAGACGAAACTTGCGTCGGCGCTGAACGCGCCGAAGTAAGCTTCGCGATCGTTGCGGGCGAACGCGGCCACCAGATCGGCGGCCGCTTGCAAAACCTGATCACGTTCGTTCATGACCCGATCCTCAGCGATGGACCACGCCAGGCAGTACGCAGAGCATTTCGTACAGCAGGTTGGCGGCCAGCAGCGAGGTGTTGCCGGTGGTGTCATAAGCGGGCGAGACTTCTACCAGATCGCAACCGATCAGGTCGAGGCCTTGGCAGCCGCGCACGATTTCAATCGCCTGAATGGTCGTCAGGCCACCGATTTCCGGGGTGCCGGTGCCTGGCGCCCAGGCCGGGTCGATGCCGTCGATGTCGAAGCTCAGGTACACCGGACCGCCGCCGACTTTCTCGCGCACTTCGGCCATCAGCGGGGCCAACGACTTGTGCCAGCATTCTTCGGCTTGTACGACGCGGAAGCCCTGATCGCGGCTCCAGTTGAAGTCGTCAGCGGTGTAACCCTGCGCACGCAGGCCAATCTGCACCACGCGGTCGCAGTCCAGGAGACCTTCTTCGACAGCGCGACGGAAGGTCGTACCGTGGGCGATCTTCTCGCCGAACATGTGATCGTTGACGTCAGCGTGGGCGTCGATGTGTACCAGACCGACCTTGCCGTGCTTTTTATGAATCGCCCGCAGGATCGGCAGGGTGATGGTGTGGTCGCCACCCAGGGTCATCGGGATCACGTTTTGATCGAGCATAAAGTCCTAGGCTTCTTCGATGATGCGCACGGCGTCGAGCAGGTTGAAGGTGTTGATCGCCACGTCACCGATGTCGGCCACCGACAGCGAATCGAACGGCGCAGCGCCGGTGGCCATGTTGTAGGGACGGATCATCACTGATTCGGTGCGGATGTCGCGTGGCCCGAAGCGGGTCCCGGGGCGCAGCGAAGTACCGATGTCCAGTGGCACGCCAACAAAGGCAGCGTCCAGACCGGCAGCAGTGGGCAGGTGTGGGAGTCGGAGCATGGTGGCGATGCCGCCGAAGCGCGGCATTTCGTTGCCGCCCAGTGGTTGGTGAAGAATCTTGTCCACGGGAAAGGCCTCATCGTCTTTGTTTTATTTATGTCGGCGCACCGTTCAGCACAGGTTCGGACGCCGCTGTGGGGCCGATTCTGCGAAATGTAGTGGAGGGGAAGAATCGCTACGGGCAAATACTTAGTTCAGATTTTTCTAAACTAATGCCAGACTTCCCCACCTGCTCGTTCCCATGCTCCGCGTGGGAATGCATCCACGGACGCTCCGCGTCCAGCCGTACTCGCAGGTGACGCAGAGCGTCACGGGCTGCATTCCCACGCAGAGCGTGGGAACGATCCTTGGAGTAGACATGGCCAACGCTTTACCCGACCTGAAACTGTTGCGCATCTTCGTCAGCGTCGTGCGCCATCAGGGCTTTGCCAACGCGCAGCAGGAACTTAACCTGTCGACCTCGGCAATCAGCACCTACATGAGCCAGCTCGAAGCCGCGCTCGGCCTGGTGCTGTGCCATCGCGGGCGTGGCGGGTTCAGCCTGACCAGCAAAGGTGAGCTGTTCCACCAGGAAACCCTGCGCCTGCTCGCCGAACTCGAAGGCTTCGAGCAATACGCCGCCGCGCTCAAGGGCGAATTGCGCGGCACGCTCAACCTTGGGGTCATCGACTCCACTGTCAGCGACAAGGCCCTGCCGTTCGCCGAAGCCATCGGCGCTTACAGTCAGGAGCATCCGGCGGTGCATTTGCATCTGTCGGTGATGAGCCCGTATGAACTGCAACTCGGCGTGCAGGACAACCGCCTCGATCTGGCCATCGGTGCGTTTTCCACGCGCATGAGCGGTCTAGTCTACATGCCGCTGTACCGCGAGCAGCACTGGCTGTATTGCAGCAGCCGGCACCCGTTGTTCAACGAGCGGCGCATCCCCGAGCAGGTCATCACCCAGCAGCGCATGGTCGGACGCGGTTACTGGAGTCAGGCGGAGTTGGCCCGGCACGGCTTCAAACACAGTGCGGCGACCGTGGAAAGTATGGAAGCGCAGCTGATTCTGGTGTTGTCCGGCGCCTACATCGGTTACCTGCCGGAGCACTACGCTCAAGCCTGGGCGGACAAGGGTGATTTGCGTGTGTTGCTGCCGGCGACCTTCGGTTATCAGGCACCGTTTTCGATGATCATGCGCCGGGGCCGCAGCCGTGAACCGCTGATTCAGACCTTCCGTGATTTGCTCAAAGCCCAACTCAATCAGGCCTAGCTTGTAGGAACAAGAAGTATGTCCAGACCTCAATGCCCGCGCTGCCTGCGCCCCGAAACCCATTGCCTGTGCGCGCTGATCCCCCGTCTCGACAGCCGCACCCGGGTGTTGCTGTTGCAGCATCCGAGCGAGGTCAGTCATGCGCTCAATACCGCGCGCTTGGCGGCGCTGGGTTTGACCAATGCCGAACTGATTGTCGGCGAGGTGTTCGCGGATTTGCCGGCGCTGCTGAACCGGCCTGGGTATCAGGCGCGGTTGTTGTTTCCGGCGGATGATGCGCAGCCGATGCAGGCGTATGGCGAGTCTGATGAACCGTTGCTGCTGGTGGTGCCCGACGGCACCTGGCGCAAGGCGCGCAAGATGTTGCACCTCAATCCGCTGCTGGCGGCGTTGCCACGGGTGACGCTGGCGCAGGGCGGTGTGTCGCGCTATCGATTGCGCAAGGCGCCGGGGCCGGGTGCTTTGTCGACGATCGAGGCGATTGTGCAGGCGCTTGAAACTCTCGAAGCACCGACTACGTTTGCGCCGTTGCTGAGGCCGTTCGAGGCGTTGATCGAGGGGCAGATTGCGGCGATGGGGGAGGAGGTTTTTCAGCGCAATCATGCTGAAAAATGATCGGTGCCTTTGCAGGCCTCATCGCTGGCAAGCCAGCTCCCACAGGTTCTGAGGTGTTCACAGATTTTGTGTTTGACCCGGATACTGTGGGAGCTGGCTTGCCAGCGATGAGGCCAGTCAATTCACCACAAAATCCGGATATCGCTACCGTTCGCGCATCGCCTCGGTCCGCGCCTTCAGCACCGGTTTCAGCAGATAATCCAGCACACTTTTCTCCCCGGTAATAATGTCCACCGTCGCTACCATTCCCGGAATGATCAGCAGCGGTTTCACATCCCCGCCCAAATGGTTTTTATCGGTTCTCACCTGAATCAGATAGAAGCTGTTGCCCTTGTCATCGGTAATCGTGTCCGCACCGATCAACTCAAGCTTGGCACTCAACCCGCCGTAAATCGTGTAGTCGTAAGCACTGAACTTGACCATGGCTTTCTGGCCCGGATGCAGGAACGCCACATCCTGCGGGCGCACCTTGGCCTCGATCAGCAGGTTGTCTTCCAGCGGCACGATTTCGACCATGTCGCTGCCCGGTTGGACCACACCACCAATGGTGTTGACCTTGAGTTGCTTGATCACCCCGTGTACCGGCGAGGTCACGGTGGTGCGGCTGACGCGGTCGTCGATGGCGATGCTGCTGGCAGTGATTTTCGACAGGTCCGTGCGTTTCTCATTCAGCTCTTTGGCGGCCTCGGAGCGGAAGGTCTGCTCGGACTCGTCGATCTTGCTGCGGATCTCGGCGATCGCCGATTCGGCCCGGGGAATCGCCAGGGTTGTCGCGTTCAAGGACCCGCGAATTTCCACCGCGCTACGCTTGAGCCGGAGGATTTCCACCGGGGACACCGCGCCGGTTTTTACCAATGGCTCGGACATGTTCATCTCTTGCTGCAGCAGCGCCAGACTTGAGCTGAACTGGCCTTGCTTGGAGCGGAACTCAGCCAGTTCCTGAGTCTTCTGGCGCAATTGTTCGCTCAAGGTGCGCTGTTCGCTGGCCAGACGCCGTTGCCGTTGCTCGTACAGCGAGCGCTCGTCTTCTGCCACTTGCGGTGCTTTGGCGATCACTTCATCAGAGAGTTTGAACGGCCGGCCCTCGGCTTCCGCTGACAGCCGTTCGACCTGGGCCGTCAGTGCATAACGATCCGCTTCGCTCTCGCCCTTGTTCGAGCGAAACCGCGTGTCATCCAGGCGCAGCAGGGTGTCGCCCTTGTTCACCATTTGCCCCTCGCGGACAAAGATTTCAGTGACGATCCCGCCCTCAAGATTCTGGATCACCTGGACCTTGCTCGACGGAATCGCCTTGCCTTCGCCCATGGTCACTTCTTCAAGCACCGCGAATTTGGCCCAGACCAGCGCCGAGATCAGTAAGCCCGCTGCCAGCCACACGGTGATGCGCGACCAGCGCGGCGAATCCTGCAACGAAGCGCCGGCAGTTTCCGGCATGAACTCGGCTTCGGCGCTCTTGCCGAAACTGTCGAAGTAGCCGCGTGATTTGGCATTTGAATCAGAGCCGGAAGAAGCAGACATGGGGCAACTCCTAAACCGCCGCCGAGCCGACGCGGCCCTTGCGCAGTGCATCGATGACCGCTTCTTTCGGGCCGTCAGCGACGACCCGGCCGTTGTCCAGCACCAGCAACCGGTCCACCAGGCTCAGCATCGAGGTGCGGTGGGTGACCAGCAGCAGGGTTTTGCCTTGTACCCAGTCGTGCAGCTTCTGGCGTAACTGGTCTTCGCTGCTGTTATCCATGGCGCTGGTGGGTTCGTCGAGCAGCATGATCGGCGGGTCGAGCAACAACGCTCGCGCCAGCAACACGGCCTGGCGTTGTCCGCCGGAGAGCAATTGCCCGCGCTCGCCCACCGGGCGGTCAAAGCCTTGCGGGTGCTGACGGGCGAGTTCGGTGACGCCGGTCAGTTCGGCAACTTCGAGCATGCGTGAGTCGCTGATGTAGCGCGCGCCGAGGGTCAGGTTGTCGCGCAGACTGCCGGCCAACAGTGGCAGATCGTGGGCGACGTAACCGATCTGCTGGCGCAGGTCGGCGACGTCCAGTTGCCGCAGGTCGAGGCCGTCGAGCAGCAATTGGCCTTCTTCCGGTTCATAGAAGCCCATCACCAGCCGCGCCAAAGTACTTTTGCCGGAACCGCTGCGACCGATGATGCCGACCCGTTCGCCAGGTTTCAGACTGAAACTGACATTGCTCAGGGCCGGCGCATTCTGCCCGTTGTAATGAAAGGTCACGCCGTTGACGTCGAGCGCGCCTTGCAGTTGCGTACGTTCCAGCGGCCGCTGTTTGCCGTCGCGCTCTTGCGGCAAAGCCATCAGCGCGTCGGTGCTCTTCATGGTCAGTTGCGCTTGCTGATAACGGGTGATGAGCCCGGCGATCTGCCCCAGCGGCGCGAGCACGCGACTGCCGAGCATGTATGTCGCCACCAGCGCGCCGACGCTGAGGTTGCCGGCGATGATGCTGTAGACCCCGGCGACAATCGTCGCCATCCCGGAAAACTGCTGGATGAACAGCGTGCCGTTGGTGGCCAGCGCCGATAGATTGCGTGCGTGGCTGTCGAGGCGGGTGAGGGCGCCGTGGGTGCTTTCCCATTTGTGCTGGCGCTCGCTTTCGGCGCTGCAAGCCTTGAGGGTTTCCAGACCGCCGAGGGTTTCGATCAGCAAAGCCTGACGTTCGGCGCCGAGGCTCAAACTCTTCTGCACGGTGTCGCGCAGACGCACCTGAATGGCCAGGGCAAACATGATCGTGATCGGAAACGCCAGCAGCGGAATCACTACCAGCCAGCCCCCGAGCAGGCCGATCACTACCAGCATCAACACCACGAAGGGCAGGTCGATCAGACTGGTCAGGGTCACCGCCGTGAGGAATTCGCGCAGGCCCTGGAAGTCATGAATGCTCTGGGCGAAACCACCGATGGTCGCCGGCCGCGCCTTCATCGACATGCCGGTGATGCGCTCGAACAATGTCGCGGATAGGATCACATCGGTTTTCTTGCCGGCGGTGTCCAGCAAGTGCGCGCGCACCACCCGCAACACCAGTTCGAAACCGGTGCCGATCAACAGCCCGATCGACAGCACCCACAGGGTCGAGGTGGCCTGATTCGGTACCACGCGGTCGTAGGTCTGCATGACGAACAGCGGCACCATCAGGCCCAGAAGGTTGATCAGGAAACTGGCAAGGATCGCGTCGCTGTAGAGCCATTTCGACAGCTTCAAAGTGTCGCGAAACCACGCATGCACTCGCGGCACCAGGGGCGAGCGCAGGTCTTCAAGTTCGTGGCGGGGCCGGGCGAACAAGGCCTGGCCACTGTAGTGTTCGCTGAGTTCTTCGCGGCTGACCCATTGCTCGCCGCCATCGGCTTCGCTGGGCAAAATCAGGGCTTTGCCGTCATCGCCAAAACGCCGCAACACGGCGGTGCGGCCGTCGTTGAGCAGTAACAGGATCGGCAGGTTCAGTGGCGAGATATCTTTCAGATCACGACGCAGCAAACGCGCCTGCAACCCGGCCCGGGCGGCGGCGCGGGGCAACAGATCGAGGCTCAGGCGTTGTTTGTTCAGGGGCAGCCCGGCACT
Organism: Pseudomonas sp. NPDC087817; assembly: GCF_044742875.1. Classification (NCBI taxonomy): domain Bacteria; kingdom Pseudomonadati; phylum Pseudomonadota; class Gammaproteobacteria; order Pseudomonadales; family Pseudomonadaceae; genus Pseudomonas; species Pseudomonas sp. NPDC087817. The sequence continues at coordinate 64,908 of NZ_JBIUVJ010000005.1, read as the reverse complement.
CAGGCTGGCGCGACTGACCGTCGCGCCATGGAGTTTGCAGAGGATCAACAGACCGTCGAGTAACGGATCATCGAAGCTCAGCCGCGGATCGACCCCGGAATGGCCGGGTTCCATGCTGGTCATATTGATCGCTCCCCTGTTACCGCTTCATTGGGCTTACTGATCGTTCCCACGCTCTGCGTGGGAATACCTCCAGGGACGCTCTGCGTCCAGTGACGCGGAGCGTCACGGGCTGCATTCCCACGCAGAGCGTGGGAACGATCAGAATCAGCAGCCTTCGGCAGGAGGTCTACGTCATTTCAGCTCTGGCAGACGTGCCTCGTTTTTCACCTCGGTCGCGGCGATCGCATCGGCAGGCAGCACCACCCGTTGTTTGCTCAGCAACTGGCCCATGTTCGCCAGCACGCGGTACATCGAATATTCCTCGGTGTAGCGGATTTCGGTGTAGCGGCGGTTGGCGTTGTAGAGCTCGTTTTCGCTGTCGAGCAAATCGAGCAGGGTGCGTTGGCCAAGGCCGAACTGATCCTGATAGGCGGCGCGTACACGCTTGGTGGTTTCAGCGTATTCGCGGGCGGTCGGGGTCTGTTTCTTCGCGTTGAGCATGGCGTTCCAGGCCAGGTGAATGTTCTCGTTCAACTGACGCAAGGCGTTGTTGCGGATGTCCATCGCCTGATTGATCTGGTGCGCATCGGAGGCCAGTCGCGCCTTGTCGCTGCCGCCACGGAACAGGTTGTAGTTCATCACCACACCCACGCGCCATTCGTTGTCGTGACCCTCATCGCCTTGCACGTTGTTGTTCGCGCCCACCGCCGCTTCTGCGTCGAAGCGTGGATAGAAAGGTGACTTGGCGACTTCGTACTGGCTCTCGGCCGATTGCACGTCGGCCTGTGCGGATTTCAGATACGGGTTGTTCTCGACCATGCTCTGCTGGGCTTCCGGCAGGGAGGTGGGTAACTCGCCACGGGTCGAGGCCGGGGTTTCCAGCTCATCGGGCATGCGCCCGACCACGCTGTAGAAGTTTGATTCGGCATCGGCCAGATCGACTTCGGCGGTGTCGAGGTTGTTCTGTGCCAACGCTTTACGAGCGACCGACTGATCGGAGTCAGCGGTGCTGCCGACGCCGCGCTCGGTACGCAGGCCGATCTGATCGTTGACGCGCAAGTGCGCCTGCAGGTTGTTCCGGGCCAGCGTCACCAGTTCGCGGCGCTTGAGCACTTCGAGGTAGACCTCGATGGTGCGCAGGGCCAGATCCTGAGCGGTGCCTTGCGCGTAGTACGCGCGCGAATTGGACACGCCTTTGGTCCGTTCGACTTCGTTGGCGGTGTTGAAACCGTCGAAGAGCATTTGCCGCAGACGCAGCTCCGACTGGGTGTAATTGAGAATCTCGGTGTGGTGATTACCGAAGGCCCGGGTGTTGGTGTTGTCGCTGTAGCCGCGACCATAGGCGGCGTTCAAATCGACGGACGGGTAGAAGCCGCCCTTGGCAACTTTGACTTGTTCATCAGCCGACAGGCGTGCGTCCACGCGCGAAGCCAGTTCCGGGTGGGTCGCAATCGTGCTTTGGATCGCCTCGGTGAGGTTCATGGCCTGGGCTTGAGAAGTGCAAGCCATGGCCAGCAAAACCGCGCTGCAGAGGGGGGTTAGAACGCGCATGGGTGCATCTCCCTGAGTCCTGATGGTGTGTAACTGTCGCCAAATATTTGACGATATTTTTAGGTGTAGGCGTTTCACTCTTGTAACAACAGAGCTAAGAACATCCTGAAGCGTAGCTAAGAAAAAATTTTCATAAGGCTTATGCCGAAAAAAACTTATGCGCTTTGTAAAAAGCGGCACATTGTTCAGCACGAAAGCCTTTGTTTTATGCGCTTTAGGGAGTGCAAAAAGGCTTGAGGAAAGTTCCACTCACTTTGCGACATACGGCGAAGTACTGCTGAAGGGGAGGGACGCGTAGCGACGGATGAGCGACATTTTTTTGTCACTCGGGTGATTCACCATCGTTACGTAGCGTTAGTGGGCGTGCTGCCTTGAACAGGGTTCGGAAGTGCTTGATAGCACTGAAGTTTCCGTAAGGCGCTACCTGCGAAACGAACTGTCGAGGGTGCGAGCGTCGCCCCCGACAACCCGATTGAGCCATGGGCTGCTTCGCTTACCAGTGCCGACGGTGGTCGGCAGCGGAGGATTTCACATGGCAACGCTCATCGGTACGGTTACTAAAGTCATTGGCCAGGTTTTCGCTCAGTCAGCCGACGGTACAAAACGCGCACTGGTTGAAGGGGATCGCTTGTTTGCGGGCGATCAACTGATCACCGGGGCGGAAGGCGCCGTCGCCGTTCATCTGCAAAATGGCCAGGAATTGACCCTGGGCCGCGACAGCAGCCTGACCATGACCAGCCAGTTGCTGGCCGATCAGGCGGCGCATGTCAACGCGCCCGAAGTGCTGACCCCGAGCGAGGCGCAACTGACCGACGTCGAGCAGATCCAGAAAGCCATCGCCGCCGGTGACGACCCGACCAAATCCGCTGAAGCCACTGCAGCCGGCCCCAATGCACCGGGCGGCGCGCCGGGTGAATTGGGCGGCGGGCACAGTTTCGTTTTACTGACCGAAGTCGGCGGGCGGGTCGATCCGATTATCGGTTTCCCGACTGCCGGGTTCGGCGGTATCCCCGAGTTTCCCGAAGAACGCCACAACGCGGTCATCGACAACGGTGACAACACCGTGCCGGTGGTGCCACCGCCACCGGTCAACAATCTGGTCACCCTCAGCGGCCTTGCCGTGCCCGGCGGCGAGTTGACCCTCAATGAAGCCAATCTGCCTGATGGTTCGGCCGCCAATCCCGGCGCGCTGACCCAGAGCGGCAGCTTCACCGTGTCGGCGCCAGACGGGTTGAGCAGCCTGAGCGTGGGCGGCATCAGCCTGATCAACGCGGGCGTGGCCGTCGGCTTTCCACAATCGATCACCACGCAACTGGGCAACACGCTGACCATCACCGGATACAACCCGGCGACCGGCGTGGTCACTTACAGCTACACCCTCAACGGCAACGAAACCCATGCCGCCGGCGACGGCACGAACAACCTCAGCGAACAGTTCACGGTGATTGCCGGCGACAGCAACGGCGACAGCGCCACTGGCACGCTCGACGTCAACATCACCGACGACGTACCGAAAGCGGTGGATGACAGCAACACCTCGACAGCCTCGGAAACCTTGCTGACGCTGACCGGTAATGTCCTGACCAACGATGTACAAGGCGCCGACCGTGTGGCCACCGGCCCGGTTACGCCCGGTACGTTCACCGGGACTTACGGCACTTTGGTGTTGAACGCCAACGGCACTTACACCTACACGCTGAACACCAGCGACGCGGATTTCAAAGCCTTGCACGGTGGTGGCAACGGCACGGAAACCTTCGCCTACACGATCACCGATTCCGACGGCGACACCAGCACCGCGAACCTGGTTTTGCAGATTCACAACAACGATGATCCGGTGGTCATCAACGGCTTGAACGTCGAGGGCGGGGAGCTGACGGTTTACGAGAAAAACCTCAGCGACGGCAGCGCGCCTGATGCAACCGCACTGACGCAAAACGGCACGTTCACCATCACGGCACTGGACGGTGTCACCACCCTGACGGTGGGCGGCATTGCCGTGGTCACCAACGGCGTGGCAGCAGGCTTCCCGCAATCGGTCACCACACCGCTGGGCAGCACGCTGACCATCACCGGTTTCAACGAAGCGACCGGTGTTGTCAGCTACAGCTACACCCTGGTCGACAACGAAGCGCACCCGACCGCCAACGGCGCCAATACACTGCCTGAGCAGTTCGCGGTCACTGTGGTCGATGACAACGGCACCACCGCCAATGCCACCCTCGATGTAAACATCATCGATGACTTGCCAAAAGCCGTGGACGACAGCAACACCACCACTGCTTCGGAAACTCAACTGACGCTGACCGGCAACGTCCTGACCAACGACGTGCAAGGCGCCGACCGTGTGCCGACGGGTGAAAATGCCGGGCCGATCACGGCAGGTACTTTTACTGGCACTTACGGCACGCTGGTGCTGAATGCCAACGGCACTTACACCTACACGCTGAATCCGACCGATGCCGATTTCAAAAACCTGCACGGCGGTGGCAACGGTACTGAAACCTTCACCTACACCATCACTGATTCGGACGGCGATACCAGCACCGCGAATCTCGTCTTGCAGATCCACAACAACGACGACCCGGTGATCATCAACGGCTTGAACGTCGAGGGCGGGGAGCTGACGGTTTATGAGAAAAACCTCAGCGATGGCAGCGCACCGGACTCCGCTGCGCTGACTCAGAACGGTACCTTCACGATCACCGCGCTGGACGGTGTCACCACGCTTACCGTCGGCGGCATCGCCGTCGTCACCAATGGCGTCGCCGCAGGCTTCCCGCAATCAGTCACCACACCGCTGGGCAGCACGCTGACCATCACCGGTTTCAACGCAGCAACCGGCGTGGTCAGCTACAGCTACACCCTGGTCGACAACGAAGCGCACCCAACCGCCAACGGCGCGAACAACCTGCCTGAGCAGTTCGCTGTCACCGTGGTCGACGACAACGGCACAACCGCCAACGCGACCCTCGATGTAAACATCATCGATGACCTGCCAAAAGCCGTGGACGACAGCAACACCACCACTGCTTCGGAAACTCAACTGACGCTGACCGGCAACGTGTTGACCAACGACGTGCAAGGCGCCGACCGCGTAACCACCGGCCCGGTCACTGCCGGTACTTTCACCGGGACTTATGGCACGTTGCAACTCAACGCCAACGGCACTTACACCTACACGCTGAATCCGACCGATGCCGACTTCAAAAACCTGCACGGCGGTGGCAACGGTACTGAAACCTTCACCTACACCATCACCGATTCCGACGGCGATACCAGCACCGCGAACCTCGTCTTGCAGATCCACAACAACGACGATCCGGTGGTCATCAGCGGTCTCGATGTGAATGGCGGCGAACTGACGGTTTACGAGAAAAATCTCAGCGACGGCAGCGCACCGGACTCCGCTGCGCTGACTCAGAACGGCACGTTCACGATTACCGCGCTCGATGGCGTCACCACGCTTACCGTCGGCGGCATTGCCGTCGTCACCAACGGCGTGGCAGCAGGCTTCCCGCAATCAGTCACCACACCGCTGGGCAGCACGCTGACCATCACCGGTTTCAACGCCACAACTGGTGTTGTCAGCTACAGCTACACCTTGGTCGACAACGAAGCGCATCCAACCGCCAACGGCGCGAACAACCTGCCTGAGCAGTTCGCCGTCACCGTGGTCGACGACAACGGCACCACCGCCAATGCCACCCTCGACGTCAACATCATCGACGACCTGCCAAAAGCCGTGGACGACAGCAACACAACCACTGCTTCGGAAACTCAACTGACACTGACCGGCAACGTCCTGACCAACGACGTGCAAGGCGCCGACCGCGTAACCACCGGCCCGGTTACTGCCGGTACTTTCACCGGGACTTACGGCACGCTGCAGCTCAACGCCAACGGCACTTACACCTACACGCTGAACCCGACCGATGCCGACTTCAAAAACCTGCACGGCGGTGGCAACGGCACCGAAACCTTCACCTACACCATCACCGATTCCGACGGCGATACCAGCACCGCGAACCTCGTCTTGCAGATCCACAACAACGACGATCCGGTGGTCATCAGCGGTCTCGATGTGAATGGCGGCGAACTGACGGTTTACGAGAAAAATCTCAGTGACGGCAGCGCGCCTGATGCAACCGCACTGACCCAAAACGGCACGTTCACCATCACTGCATTGGACGGCGTAACCACATTGACCGTCGGCGGCATTGCCGTCGTCACCAACGGCGTCGCCGCAGGTTTCCCGCAATCGGTCACCACGCCGCTGGGCAGCACGCTGACCATCACCGGTTTCAACGCCATAACTGGTGTTGTCAGCTACAGCTACACCTTGGTCGACAACGAAGCGCATCCAACCGCCAACGGCGCGAACAACCTGCCTGAGCAGTTCGCCGTCACCGTGGTCGACGACAACGGCACCACCGCCAATGCCACCCTCGACGTCAACATCATCGACGACCTGCCAAAAGCCGTGGACGACAGCAACACCACCACCGCTTCGGAAACTCAACTAACACTGACCGGCAACGTCCTGACCAACGACGTGCAAGGCGCCGACCGCGTAACTACCGGGCCGGTCACCGCCGGCACTTTCACCGGGACCTACGGCACCTTGCAACTCAATGCCAACGGCACTTACACCTACACGCTGAACACCAACGACGCCGACTTCAAAAATCTGCACGGCGGTGGCAACGGTACTGAAACCTTCGCCTACACCCTCACCGATTCCGACGGCGACACCAGCACCGCCAACCTCGTCTTGCAGATCCACAACAACGACGATCCGGTATTGCTCAATGGTCTCGATGTGAATGGTGGAGAGCTGACGGTCTACGAGAAAAATCTCAGCGACGGCACCAGTCCCGATGCGCCGGCACTGACCCAGAGCGGCACCTTCACCGTGACCGCCCTCGATGGCCTGCAAACCCTCACCGTGGGCGGTATCGCCGTGGTGACCGGCGGCGTCGCCGCAGGCTTCCCGCAATCGATCGTCACGCCACTCGGTAGCACGTTGACCATCACCGGTTACAACGCAACCACCGGTGTGGTCAGCTACAGCTATACCCTGGTCGACAACGAAACCCATCCGAACGCCAACGGTGCCAACAGCATCACCGAGAACTTCAACGTCGTCGCCACGGACACCGACGGCAGTACGGCCAGCGGCCAGATCAACGTCAATATCGTCGATGACCTGCCCAGCGCTCATCCCGACGCAGCCTCGGTGGCGGAGGGCGGTACGGTCAGCGGCAACGTGCTCGACAATGACATCGGTGGCGCTGACGGCCCGGCCGCGACTGGCGCAGTAGTGGGCGTACGCGCCGGTGCCGACACTTCGACTTCCGCCATCGGAGGCCTGAACGCGCAAATCAACGGCACCTACGGCTACCTGACCCTCGATGCCAACGGCAACGCGGTTTATCACAGCAATCCGAACACCGTGAACGGCCCGGGCGCGGTGGACGTATTCACCTACACCGTGCGCGATTCTGACGGTGATGAGAGCACCACCACCATCACCATCGATGTCGCCAACAGCAAGCTGTACGCGACAAGCGACACCGACGTCACCGTCTACGAAAAAGCGCTCGACCTGACCAAGGACGGCGCCGATCTGGCCCCTGGTACGGTCACCGGCAGCGATCCGAGCAATACCGGCGAAACCGCGTCCGGCACGCTGGTCGGCTCGGTCACCGGCGCCGTCGGTGCGATCAGTTATGCGCTGGTCGGCAGTGCCACCGGCAACTATGGGCAGATCGTCCTCAACCCCAACGGCACCTACACCTACACCCTGACATCGCCGGCGACCACCACGCCGCACGCCGACGACGGGGCCAACACCCTGACCGAAACCTTTACCTATCAGGCCACCGATTCGCTGGGCAACGTCGTCACCAGCACCATCGTCGTCAGCATCGTCGATGACGTGCCGAAAGCGGTAAATGACAGCAACGCCAGCACCGCCTCGGAAAGCCAACTGACGCTGACCGGCAACGTGCTGACCAACGACGTGCAAGGCGCCGATGTCGTCGCGACCGGGCCGAATGCCGGTCCGATCACGCCCGCCACGATCGTCGGGACCTACGGCACCCTGGTACTCAACGCCAACGGCACTTACACCTACACGCTGGATACCAGCGACGCCGACTTCAAAAATCTGCACGGCGGTGGCAACGGCACCGAGACCTTCACCTACACCCTGACCGATGCCGACGGCGACACCAGCACCGCCAATCTGGTGCTGAACATCCACAACAACGACGATCCGGTGGTGCTCAACGGCCTTGACGTCAATGGCGGCGAACTCACCGTTTACGAGAAAAACCTCAGCGACGGCACCAGCCCCAACGCACCGGCCCTGACCCAGAGCGGCACCTTTACCGTCACCGCGCTCGATGGTCTGCAAACCCTCACCGTTGGTGGCATTGCCGTGGTCACCAACGGCGTGGCCGCAGGCTTCCCGCAATCGGTCGTCTCGCCGCTGGGCAGCACGTTCACCATCACCGGTTACAACCCGGCGACCGGCGTGGTCAGCTACAGCTACACATTGGTGGATAACGAAACCCACCCGAACGCCAACGGTGCCAACAGCCTGACCGAGAACTTCAACGTGGTGGCGACCGACACCGACGGCAGCACCGCCAGCGGCCAGATCAACGTCAACATCATCGATGATCTCCCCACCGCCAAAGCCGACACCGGCTCGGTGGCGGAGGGTGGCACGGTCAACATCAGCGTGCTCGGCAACGACGTCACCGGCGCCGATGGTGCTGCGGCGGGCGGAGCTGTGGTGGGCGTGCGTGCCGGCAGCAACACCGCAACGTCGGCAATCGGCGGCCTCAACAGCAACATCAACGGCGCCTTCGGATACCTGACCCTCGATGCGGCAGGCAACGCCGTCTACCACAGCAACCCGAACTCGGTGAGTCCACCCGGCGCCACCGATACATTCACCTACACCATCCGCGACAGTGACGGCGACGAAAGCACCACGACCATCACCATCAATGTCGCCGACAGCAAACTGGTGGCCTCGGTCGATCAGGACGTGACGGTCTACGAAAAAGCCCTCGACCTGACCAAGGACGGCGCGGATCTTGCCCCCGGCACGGTCACCGGCAGCGACCCGACCAACACCGGCGAAACCGCCACCGGTACCCTGGTCGGCGCGGTCACCGGCGGCACGGGCGCGATCACCTACACCCTGGTCGGCAGCGCCACCGGCACGTACGGGCAGATCCAGCTCAACGCTGACGGCACCTACACCTACACGCTGACCTCGGCACCGAAAACCACGCCGAATGCCAACGACGGGGCGAATACCCTGAGCGAAAGCTTCACCTACAAAGCCACCGATGCACTGGGCAACAGCACCACCAGCACCCTTGTCGTCAACATCGTCGACGACGTGCCCAAAGCCGTGGCGTCGGATCGTTCGGTGGCGGCAGTGGAGATCGATTCCAACCTGCTGATCGTTCTCGACATCTCGGGCAGTATGGCCGACGCCTCTGGCGTGCCCGGCTTGTCGCGGCTGGCGCTGGCCAAGCAGGCGATCAGTGCCTTGCTCGACAAGTACGATGATCTTGGCGATGTGAAAGTGCAGCTCGTTACCTTCAGCAGCAACGCTACCGACCGCACCTCGGTGTGGGTCGATGTGGCCACGGCGAAAACCATTCTCGCCGGCCTCACGGCGGGCGGCGGCACCAACTACGACGCGGCCGTGGCGGTGATGCAGACCGCGTTCAACACCTCGGGCAAACTCACCGGGGCGCAGAACGTCGGCTACTTCTTCTCCGACGGCAAACCCAACGAGGGCGACATCAACGCTGCCGACGAAGCGGCGCTGAAAAACTTCCTCGATGCCAACAACATCAAGAACTATGCGATCGGCCTGGGCAGTGGCGTGAGCAACGCCAACCTCGATCCGCTGGCGTATGACGGCATCACCCACACCAATACCAACGCGGTGGTGGTGACGGATCTCAACCAGCTCAACTCGGTGCTGTCCGGCACCGTGGAAGGCGCGCCGGTTACCGGTTCGTTGCTGGGCGAGGGCGGTACGTTCGGCGCCGATGGCGGTTTCATCAAATCCATCGTCATTGACGGCACCACGTACACCTACGATCCAAAAGCCAATGGCGGACAGGGCTCGCTGGTCGCCAGCGGCGGCACCAATCATGGCACCTTCAACACCGTGAACAACACGCTGAGCATCGCCACCAACAACAGCGGCACGCTGGTGATCAACCTCGACACCGGTGACTACAGCTACACCTCGCAGAAAACCACCGCGGTGGTGATCACCGAAAACATCGGTTTCACCCTCAGCGACAACGACGGCGACCTCGCCAGCTCGACGCTGACGGTGAAAGTGATCCCCAACGCGCCTCCGGTGGCGGCGGACGACCACGTCATCACTAACGTGCTGTCGAACAACATCGTGGTGCCGGGCGAGTTGTTGCTGGCCAACGACACTGATCCGAATGGCGACACGCTCAACGCCACGCCAACCAGTTTCAATACCGGTTGGGCGGCGAAGGGTGCGGACTTCACCGGCTCCGGCGCGATCACCTTCAACGGTACCGGGAATACGGCCGCCAACCAGAGTCTGGCGGATGTGCGCAATGCGTTTGCCGCCAACACCGCAGCGATGACCGCCGTGCTGGTGGTCAGCGGTTACCTCGGCGCGGTGACCAACGCCAATGCCAACGATGAAGACCTGATCACCGTCAAACTGAAACAGGGCGAAACTCTCAACCTCGATCACAACCTGGCGGCCGGGCACATCACCATGGAGTACTCGCTCAACGGCGGCGCGTTCGTCGGCATCGCCGATGGCGGCACCATCACCGCCAGCGCCGACGGCACGTATCAGATCCACGTGACCAACATCACCAACACCAGCGGCAGTAACACCAACGCTGCGGAAAACTACCAACTGACCATGACGGTCAACTACGCCGGGGCCCACGACATCACCCCGGACTTCAACGGTACCTACACCGCCAACGACAACCACGGCGGCAGCGATACCGCTGCTGTGACCATTACCTATCAGGATGGCCACACCCTCACGGGCACTGCCGGGGATGACATTCTGGTGGCCGGCACCGGCGACAACATCCTCAACGGCGGCGATGGCAATGACGTGCTCACCGCAGGCTCGGGCAACAACGAAATGCACGGCGGCGCTGGGAATGACTTGCTTTATAGCGGCCCGGGCAATGACTTGCTTGACGGTGGCATGGGTATCGACACCGCAAGCTACGCCCACGCCACGGCCGGCGTCACGGTCAACCTCGGCCTGCTCGGCGCGCAAAACACCGTCGGCGCAGGGACGGACACCCTGACCGCTATCGAAAATCTCGTCGGTTCGAACTTCAACGACACCCTGACCGGCGACAACAATAACAATGTGATCAACGGCGGCCTGGGCAACGATATCCTCAACGGTGGCGGCGGCGATGACCTGCTGATCGGCGGCATGGGCAACAACACGATGACGGGCGGCGCAGGGGCCGACACCTTCCAGTGGCTCAAAGGCAACAGCGGCCACGACCTGATCACCGACTTCACCCCAGGCACCGACAAGCTCGACCTGTCGCAACTGCTGCAAGGTGAAAACGGCACCACGGCGTCGCTGGATGACTACCTGCACTTCACCGTCACCGGCAGCGGCGCGTCGGTGCTCACCAGCATCGATGTCAGCGCCATGGCCGGCGCCACGCCGAACCAGACCATCGATCTGGCCGGCGTCAACCTCGCCAGCCACTACGGCGTCACGCCGGGAGCGGGTGGCGTGGTTGCCGGTGGACATGACACGGCGACGATCATCAGCGGCATGTTGAATGATCATTCGTTGAAGGTGGACACCGTCTGATCGAGGCCTGAAACGACAAAACCCGCCGCCCCTGTTGAAGGGGCGGCGGGTTTTTTTCGCCTGATGGAATTGCGTTGCTTACTGGCCAGTCTTCGCGAAAAAGCTCGCTCCCACAGGTTCGGTGGTGTGACAGAGGTTTGTGATCTACACAGATAGCTGTTGGCGGAGGGCTTGCTCCCGAGAGCTTCAGCAACCACGGTCGAGGGCGCGATCGGTTAAACGCTGTCGTTTATCGGGTGTAGGCCTGCTAATCGGGATTTTCTCCGACGAACGGTAGCAATACCTGTAATTTCTGACAGTTGTCGCTTTTGAGTGATGCGCGCTAAATGAAGCCATTCAACACACGCCTGCCGCAGTTCGACAATGTGCGCAACGCGGGCTTCAACATTCGTCAGGGATTACGTGCGATGTCTGCCACCAATACGCCGAACGATCAAATCACTCCTCAGTGCGAGCCGCTCGCCGATATTCCAGCACCCAAAGTACCTTCGGTGCTGGACCCGGATGATCCTGCGGGACTTCTTCCTCTGCGTGCGCTGGGGCAGCCTCTGCAGGTCACGTTCGAAGGCGTGGATTTCACCACGGTTCCCAATCGTACCGACAAAGTGGAACTGAGCTTCAGAACGCGCGGCGCAGCCTTTGTTCCGGTGGATTTTCGCGAGTACCCATCCAATGTCCCGGTGCAGCAGCCGCAGACTCTTAGCGTACCGAAAGATCTTTTAAGCCATGGGGTCTATGACGTATCCATTCGCTTTTACCCCAGCGGATCTGAGGCCAACGCTTCGGAATCCTTAAAAAAACAGATCACCATCGACACCAGCAAGCCCAATTTCGGCAACCAGCCCGATGCGGTCATTTTTCCTGACGAGCTGAACGGTGTCATCACAGAAAGCTATTTGACGCAGCACGGGCAGGTCATCGTCGAAGTACCGTTTTACATCGATGTAGCACCGGGCGATCGAGCAGTCTATTTCTGGACGGACAAGGAAGATCCGCTCGACAGCGACGTTGAGATCCGCGAACAGGAGTTCAGCGCTCAGGACATTATCGACAAACGTCTGTTGATCACTGTGTATGCCGACGAGATCCGCCCTTGGGGGCACGGTGATCGTTTTATGTATTACCGGCTCAGGGATCTTGCGGGCAATATCGGGCCCAACGCCAGGCGAGCGAAAATCTTTGTCGATCTGTCGCCGCTGCCAGGTAAGCTGCCTCCTCCTCGCGTGATATTGACGCGTAATCTGCTTGATCGGCAGCAGGCTCGTGAAAGCGTCCAGGTACTGATAGATCCTTATGATTTTCCGGATGCTGCCCATCGGGTTGCTATCGACTGGGACGGAACAACGCTGGCAGAAATTCCAGTCGATCCGACGGACTTCCCGCTGCAAACCACTGTTCCGTGGACGGCGCTGCATGCGCGTGGCGATGGTCCGTCACGGCCCAAAGTGAGTTATCGCATTCGTCTGGCAGATGGCAGCTACACTGCGCCTTCCTCCGACATTTCTGTCGCGTTGAATTTGACCATTGCCGGTCAGGATCATGTACACGCCCCGGCGTTGCTCAATGAAACCCTGGCTAAAGTGGAAATTCGCGGGCAGAAGTCTGATCTTCCCGACAAGCTACGCAGTATTGATTTCGGCTTGCCGGCGCGAGCGATATTGACGCTCTACGACAATCCTCAGCCCTTTGAGGAAATAGACGTGTACTGGGGGCAGATTCCGACGCCGGTTGCCACGTACACGGTGCAAGCCAGTGATGGCGCCGGCACGCCCATCGAGGTGGAGATTCCATGGCAGTACATTCAGCCAGACCTGCAGAATCCGAAGTTACCGGTTTACTACGTTACCCGTAATGGGGTGAATGACCAGCATGCTCGAAAGACTGAGGTAGAGGTGGCGATCGTCGTCATCGAAAATCTCGACGAGCCGACATTCCCCCATGCCGGAAAACAAGTCGAATTGCACTGTTGCTCCAAACCTCGTTTGTGGGAAGGCGTCACCGTACATATTCCGGCCAACCCTCTCTTTGCAGAGAAGGATGAAGTTATTGTGCATTGGCAGGGGTGTCTGGGACCGAACGGGACTAATCCTATTGTCGATGCCTATGACGAATTGCCAAAACAAATCGAGTTGGCGGATATCCAAAATGGCTTTGATCTGGTCGTCACTGATTACGAACGGCTTATAGCACCCATGGTGAATAATGCTTCTGCACTTGTTTATTATGTGTTGTATAAACAGGACGGCACGATTGGCAGGTCACGACCTGAATTTGTAATTATCAATAGAACCATGCCTAGCGGCATAGTCTGTTCGCCGATGAATGAGGTTTATTGCCCGGAATAAGTTTTTTCGTGCAAATAAAGCAGTAAATAAATGACAGGCAGTAACGGGTCGAAGTTTCGATTCGGAGGTCATGTTGTGTCGAAAAATAGAGTTCAAATATCTGCTTTAATATCAGGAGAGTGACAAAATGACTGTCCATGAAAAAAATACGCAAGGTGAGCCCGGCAGGGCGGCAATGAAGGCCATCCGCGCAGCCCGGGTGTCACGCGCTCCAACACCACCGAAGCTACAGGGCTTGCTGGATAATGTTACAGGTGACGATGAAAACAAACTACCGAAGGCTCGGCAGGGTTTTCCTAACGAAGTTATTATCGAAAACGTTCTGGATATCAATCCTGTCCCTCCACCTAATCGCGACGTAAAGTTGCAACTATTGTGGAATGGCATGGAAGTGGGCGATCCCATCATAGCGAAGACTCCGGTAACTACTCAGCAGAAACTGGTATTGCCGGGTCTTGAGACGAGTGCAGAAGGTCGGTTTGCATTGAGCTATAGATTGACCTATGTCAGGGATGTATATGATTTTCCAGTTCCGGAATTTATTCTGATTGATAAGGAGCCGCCGAATAAAAATATCGCTGGTGAGCCAATTGAATTACCGACCCCGTACGAGGACGGTCGTATAACAATAGAGCGATTGGCAACCGACCCTGATCTTGAGTTGACGATCCCGCTGCATCCCGATCGACGAACCGGGGATACTGCTCGTGTCTATATGGGCGAGAGCTATCCGGGCACGATCGTCGACACCTATATTGCCCCCGATGCCGGTAGCGATGCTATGACGGTCACACTGACGAAGGCCCGGATCGAAGCCGGGGGTGAGGGGAAACGAATCATTTATTACCAATGGCAGGATCGCGTTGGCAATGAAGGACCGCCTTCACATGAGCTGGACGTTCTGGTTCTGCTGACGCAGCAGCCCACTAACCTGAAGCCTCTTGAAGTGCCTGAGGCGCCGGCTCCCGATAACCTCATCACTATCAGCGATGCGTACCCTGATGTCGGCGTTATCATCCGCGCGTATGACAATGTTGGCGCGATGGATGAGGTAGCGCTGACGTGGGATGGCATTGCACAGCCACGCAAAAGGTCCGTTGATGGTTTTCCGATGATCTTCGACGTTCCTTACGACCATGTGAAATCCAAAGGACTCGGGGAAAGGCCTGTCAGCGTCACCTACTCGGTATGGCGTAGCACGCAGGAATATCCTGAAAACACGGTTGTGCCGGTGAAGGTCGACCTTCGGCGTCCTGGTACCCTGCCACCTGATCCAGAAGATCCGGAAACAGGCAACCCGAACTTGAGCGTGGTAAGGGTGCAAGCGGCAGTCACTACCGATCCCAATAAATTTGAGCTCGTCGATGCAGGGCAGGACGGCACGGCGAGTACAGTCATTGATAAAGTTCGAGAAGTTGGTGACGTCTATCAACTCTACTGGGGGGACGTAGCTGTTCCCGCTCCTGGAGGGGTGTATACCGTGACTGGTAGTGAAGTTGACGACGATCCGGTTCCGTTTACCATTCCACACGCATTTATTACTGCACAGGGTAATGGTCAGGCAATTCCCGTACATTACAAGATTACCAATCCCGCATTGCCCGACAATAATCCAAACCCGTCACTTCGACAGCCAGTGAGCGTTTACGTTATGCCCGTCACCTTGCCAGAGCCAAAGATCAACTTTACTTTCATGATTGGAAGTAGCGAATACTTGGACTGTGGGTCGCTGAGAAATATTGCCGGACAGGGACATGTAGCCGTTGTGACGGTTCCGGGCGGAGCGCCTTTGGAGTTGGGCATGGACTTGGAGTTTACCTGGACTGGCGTGGGCTGGGATGGAACAGATCCTGTTCCAATCACACCTTATGAATTTACCAAAAAACTTGCCAACGAAGAACATCGAGACGGATTCACTGTGTATATACCTTACAACGCCGTCTTGCAACCGATCATAGACGGCAGTGGGAGCATTGAATATTCAGCTTTAGTACAGGGTCGGTCTGAGACTTCTGATAAGCACGAAGTTCAAGTGATTGCCCGCACAGGCGACGGAGGTATGTGCCCGATCCCGACTGTTCGTTAATCGGTGTAACGAAAAAGGAAGATGCAAATCTTCCTTTTTCATTTGCGCTGCAGGTTTTTATGATGTGGGGTTTCGCAATGGAAGCGATGTGCGGATTCGGCGCGAGCGCGGGATAAAACCTCATGCAATATGAGACGTTTCCTACATTTTGTGGGTGGCACTTCCTATTACTCTGCTCACATCAAAGAATCTGTTTTTTAACACTCATACCATCGGAGAGAATTATGAGTTGTAAAAAGTCGAGAGGGCATTTTCTGTGCGCCGGCCGAGTAACCCTTCTGATGTTTTCACCTTTGTTTTTTGTCAGCTCGCCCCTGATGGCATTGACCATCGTGGGGGCGGGGGAAAGTCGAAGCATAGACAACGCCACGCCAACTGATAATTACCTGGTGAACAGCGGCGGTATCCTGAACGCCCATAATGCCGGTACTTATGAAGTTCTCGTTCAGTCCGGATCGACAATAAATGCGACAGGGGGCACTTTCGCCGGTCGCAATGGCAATAGTGGTATTACCCTCTCGAACAGTCAGGCAACGTTGATCGGAGTAACGCTCACCAGTGATGACGCCGCACTGACGCTGAGGCGCCAGGTGGGAACGCTTACCGGTTCTGCTGCCGTAGTGACAGACAGCGTCCTGCGCGGTGGAATAGCGGGTGTTGCGATTACAGGATTGAGTACCCTCGAACTTAATGGCGGTGAAGTCACGGGTACCCTTGCGGACAGCGTCGGTATCGAATTTTTTGCAGGTACGGTTCGGGCGAACGGCACAATTATCAGTGGTGACGCCAACGGTGTGCGGATGGCCCTGAGTGGTCAAGGGTTGGCAGAGACCGATCTGACGCTTGATGGCGCAACACTTGAAGGGCGGTTATCGTCAGCCATTCTTGTCGAGGAAGGGGTGCAGGCGGATATTCATGTTCTGAACAACTCGAAATTGCTCGCTGGCAATAACATCCTGCTCGATGTGCAAGGTGCTTCAACGGTTACCATGGCAGTTGCCAACAGCACGTTGCAAGGCAACATCAACATTGCGGACGGCAGCACCGCCAACCTCACTTTCGATCAGGGCCAGATGACCGGCGACGTGCTGGTCGATGGCAGTTCCTCAGCCAGCGTGACCTTGCAAAACCAATCACAGTTCACCGGTCGCCTGGACAAGGTCGCCAGCGTCAACATCGACAGCCATTCGAACTGGACGCTGACAGGCAACGACTCGATCGGCGCCCTGGGCATGAATGGCGGCAGTGTCACCTTTGGCGCCGCTGATGCGCCCGCCACCTATTACCAATTGAATGTCGGCGCGCTGTCTGGCAATGGCACCTTTGTCATGAAGGGGGATTTTGCTACGGGAGAGCATGACTTCCTGAATGTGGTCGGCGCATCAGCGGGTGACTTTGCTCTCGCGGTGGCGGCGTCGGGCCTGGATGCGGTGTCGCCTCAGCAATTGACGCTGGCACGCACCAGCAGTACCAATGGTGCGCAGTTTGCACTGGCGGGCAACAGTGTGGTCGACGTCGGCACCTGGTCTTACAGCCTGGCCAATCGAGAAAACGGCGAAGGCGGCAGGGACTGGTTTCTTGACCCTACCACCGCCGTGATCAGCCCTGGCGCGCGTTCAGTGCTGGCACTGTTCAATACCGCGCCCACCGTGTGGTACGGCGAGTTGAGCTCGTTGCGCAGCCGCATGGGTGAGCTGCGTTTCAACGGCGGTCAGGCCGGTGGCTGGATCCGCACCTACGGCAACAAATACAACGTGGCCGACGGTTCGGGAACCGGTTATCAGCAACAGCAGCAGGGCGTGTCCCTTGGCGCCGACGCCCGGATAGGTGAAAGCCAGGTGTTGGTCGGTGTGCTGGCGGGCACGAGCCAGTCTGATCTGGATTTGAATCGTGGCACCTCGGGCACGGTGAAAAGCTATTACGTCGGCCCGTACGTGACCTGGCTCGACAGCGACACCGGTTACTACGTTGATGGCGTGCTCAAGTTCAACCGCTTTCGCAACGAATCAAAGGTCAACCTGAGCGACGGCAGTCGTACCAAGGGCGATTACGACAACTGGGGTGTGGGCGGTTCGGCGGAATTCGGTCGGCATATCAAACTGGCTGACGGTTACTTCATCGAGCCTTTCACGCAATTGTCGGCGGTGCAGATACAGGGCAAACGCTACACGCTGGACAACGACATGGACGCCGACGGCGATCGCATGCGTTCACTGCTCGGCAAGGCCGGTGCCACGTTCGGGCGTAACTTCGGCTTTGGTCATGGCGCCGTTGCACAGCCCTATGTGCGCGCGGCAGTTGCCCACGAATTTGCCTCGAACAATGAGGTGAAGGTCAACAACAACGAGTTCAACAACGACCTGTCAGGTTCCCGGGCCGAGTTCGGAGCGGGGGTGGCGGTGGCCATGTCTGCGCAGTGGCAAGTGCATGCCGATTTTGACTACTCGAAAGGCGAGCACATCGAGCAGCCCTGGGGGGCCAATGTCGGGGTGAGGTATAGCTGGTAGGTCTGACAGCGCTGGCGAGGCGACGGTGTGATCTTCAGAACATCGTCAAGGAGTAAAAAAAGCCGCTTCTCTGTAACAGAGCAAGCGGCTTTTTCGAATAAACCTGCCAGCCTTTACAGGTGAGGAAGGTTGGGCTGTAAGTACAAAATGAGTAGGTTTGGCCGACCAAAAATCGGAATGATTGACTGAATGACAGCCCCGAGTGACCTGAAGTGGCCGTGGTGTCGAGCCCGCGCGGGTGAGTCCGCAGATTCAGTCTTTTTCCAGGGTCTTCTGCCGCAAGATATAAACCGTCACCAACACCGCACTGGTCAACATGAACCCCCGCGCCCACGGCAGCGGCACCAGGTAGCAGGAAAACAGAATGCTCGCCCACATCAGCCCGATCGCGTAGACCTTGCCCTTGAGCGGAATGCCGTTGCCATTCAGGTAGTCGCGAATCCACGGCCCGAGTTTCGGATGCTCGACCAGCCAATGATAGAAACGCGGAGAGCTGCGGGCGAAACACGCGGCCGCGAGTAACAGGAAGGGAGTGGTGGGGAGGACGGGCAGGAAAATCCCGATCACCCCCAATGCCACGCTGAGCCAGCCGATGGCCAGCAGGCAGTAGCGCAACATCAGGGGGCGGTTGCCTATGGGATTGTCCATAGGCCGGATCTTAGTGGTGACGTGGCTTGAGGATCGCCGGTTTTTCGTCGGGCGCCTGGCACAGCAGGTACAGCGCCGTCAGGGCTTCCGGGATCTGCACGATCATGTCGTCCATCAGGTTCGCATCCTTGGCGATGTCTTCGAACTCTGGCTGTTCGTCGAACAGGCCCGAACCGACCATGATCGGCAGGAGCATTTCACTGACTTCTTCTTCGGCGGTTTCGAACCAGGCCGCTTCACGCAGGAACACGCCTTCCATGAAGCCGATGCACCAGCCGCGCAGTTCGGAATCGTCCGGCTCTTCGCCCAGATCCAGTTCGCAGGGCAGCTCGAATTCTTCGTCGGAAGCGAGTTGACGGGCGATGTGCGCCTTGAGGCCGATCAGGGTGGCTTCGATCTCTTCGCGCTGGGCGTCGCTGCTGTAATGCGGCTCTTCAGCGAACAGGGCGTCGATCCATTCACGCTCCGGTACGTCTTCGGCGCAGATCGACAGCGCGGTCAGGTAGCCGTGAGCGGCCACGTAATCCAGTGCCTCGTCGTGCAGCTCGTCGGCATCGAGGAAGACTTGCAGGCGGGTCAGTTGCTCAGCGAAGGACATTACGGGGCTACCTTGGGGGAATAAACAATGCGGGAATTCTAGGCCTTCTTGAGCGCTCAAGCCAGCCGCATGGCAGATTTGCCGCAATTGCCGGCCGGCCTACAAACTGAAGGTGGGCAACGACTCCTGTGGGAGCGGGCTTGCCCGCGATAGCGGTGTATTTGTCGATGAAGAAGTTTGCCGTGCCGGCCATCGCGGGCGAGCCCGCTCCCACGGGGTTTCGTATTGGTGACTAGCGGAGTCTTATCAGCGGCACCCTGTGCCGGGGAACGCTCGGGTATACTGCCGCGTTTTGCGATCCCTGCCCGTAAGGCGGCCGCCATGCAACGCGTCCTTACGTTTTGTTTAAGCAGCCCTGGCTGTCTTGAACCAGCCTGAGCAGGGATGTATCAGTAGATTTTTGGAGTTTTTATGCTCGAACAGGCTCAACGCGTCCTCAAGGACATCTTCGGCTACGACAGTTTCCGTGGCCGTCAGGGTGCAATCATTGAGCGCGTGGCCAGCGGCGGTGATGCGCTGGTGCTGATGCCTACCGGTGGCGGCAAATCCCTGTGCTTCCAGGTGCCGGCGTTGCTGCGCGATGGCTTGGCGGTAGTGGTGTCGCCGCTGATCGCCTTGATGGACGACCAAGTTGCCACCCTCGAAGAGCTGGGCGTGGCCGCCGCCGCGCTGAACTCCACGTTGAGCGCCGAGCAGCAGCGTGATCTGGCCGCGCGGATCAAGCGCGGCGAAGTGAAAATGCTCTATCTGGCGCCGGAACGTCTGGTGCAGCCGCGCATGTTGTCTTTCCTGCAAGGGCTGAACATCGCCCTGTTCGCCATCGACGAGGCGCACTGTGTTTCGCAGTGGGGTCACGACTTCCGTCCGGAATACCTGCAACTGGGTCAGTTGGCGGAGATGTTCCCCGATGTGCCACGCATCGCCCTGACCGCCACCGCCGACAAGCGTACCCGCGAAGAAATCGTCACACGCCTGCATTTGCAGAATGCCGAGCGCTTTCTGTCGAGTTTCGACCGGCCCAACATCTTCTATCGCATCGTGCCCAAGGAACAGCCGCGCAAGCAGTTGCTGGCGTTCCTCGCCGAGCGGCGAAGTGATGCCGGCATCGTTTATTGCCTGTCGCGCAAGAAAGTCGAGGAAGTGGCGGCGTTCCTCAGCGAGCAAGGCTTCCCGGCGCTGCCGTATCACGCCGGCCTGCCCAACGATCTGCGCGCCTATCACCAGAAACGCTTCCTCAACGAGGAAGGCCTGATCATGGTCGCCACCGTGGCGTTCGGCATGGGTATCGACAAACCCAACGTGCGTTTCGTCGCCCACCTCGACCTGCCGAAGTCCCTTGAGGCGTATTACCAGGAAACCGGGCGCGGCGGCCGTGACGGTCTGCCGGCGGACGCGTGGATGGCGTACGGTCTGCAAGACGTGGTGATGCTCAAGCAGATGCTGCAAAACTCCGAAGGCGACGAGCGCCACAAGCGCTTGGAGCAGCACAAGCTCGATGCAATGCTCTCGCTGTGCGAAGAGACCCGTTGCCGCCGACAGACGCTGCTGGCGTATTTCGATGAAGAGATGGCGGAGCCTTGCGGCCATTGCGACAACTGCGTTGATGGCGTGCAGACCTGGGACGCCACCGAGCCTGCTCGTCAGGCGTTGTCGGCGATCTATCGCACCGGTCAGCGTTACGGCGTCGGCCATCTGGTTGACGTGCTGCTGGGCAAGGACAACGAAAAAGTTCGCAGCTTTGGCCATCAGCATCTGTCGGTGTATGGCGTAGGCAAGGCGCTGAGTGAAAGCGAATGGCGCTCGTTGTTCCGCCAGTTGGTGGCGCGTGGCCTGGCCGATGTCGATCATGAAGGCTATGGCGGCTTGCGCCTGAGCGACACCTGCCGGCCATTGCTCAAGGGCGAAGTGACCCTGGAATTGCGCCGTGACCTGAAACCGCAAGTCACCGCCAAAACCGCCAGCAAGAGCCCGGCCAGCCAACTGGTGCGCGGCGAGGAACGCGAACAGTGGGAAGCCTTGCGCGCCCTGCGGCGCAAACTCGCCGAAGAGCATGGCGTGCCGCCGTACGTCATCTTCCCCGATTCGACCCTGCTGGAAATGCTCCGCAGCCAGCCAACCTCGCTGGCGGACATGGCCCGGGTCAGCGGCGTCGGTGCGCGCAAGCTGGAGCGTTACGGCGATGCTTTCCTCGAAGTGCTTGGTGGCGAGGCCGAGGCGCCGAAAGTGGTGGCCGACGTGCGTCACGAGTTGATCACCCTGGCTCGCGCCGGCATGACGCCGATGCAGATCGCCGGGCAATTGCAGTGCTCGGAAAAGAACGTTTACACCATGCTCGCCGAAGCGATTGGCAAGCAACAGTTGTCGCTGGAGCAGGCCCTGGATTTGCCTGAAGAACTGATGGGCGAAGTGCAGGACGCGTTCCTCGATGGCGAGGGCGAGTTGCCGTCGGTCGCCGAGATCGCCGAGTTGTTTGCCGGCCGCGTGCCGGAGGGCGTGCTGTACTGCGTGCGGGCTGCGCTGCAATCTGAATTTGAGATGTGAGATGGCGTTTGCGCCAAGCGCTATACAGTTGTAACGATTCAGTACAGACCGCCACTTGCCTATAGCTGCAGCTCATGCTTAGCTGACTAATAATTAGTTTTTCTCTATTACTTCAGTCTAATCATGAGTGTTTTATGCCGTTAACCGATCAACACCGCTTTGGCATGCAACTGGCCCAGATGTCCCGCGGCTGGCGTGCCGAGCTGGACCGGCGCCTGGCCGGCCTCGGCCTGTCTCAGGCGCGCTGGCTGGTGCTGCTGCATCTGGCGCGTTTCGAAGAAGCACCCACCCAACGCGAGCTGGCGCAAAGCGTCGGCGTCGAAGGTCCGACGCTCGCCCGCTTGCTCGATAGTCTGGAAAGCCAGGGTCTGGTGCAACGCCAGTCCGTGATGGAAGACCGCCGGGCGAAAAAAATCGTCCTGTGCGCACCCGCCCTGCCGCTCATCGAACAGATCGAAACCATTGCCACGCAACTGCGCCATGAATTGTTCGATGGCGTGGATGAGGCGGATTTAAAGGTGTGCATGCGTGTTCACGGGCACATTCTGGCCAATCTGGAAAAATCTTGAGGCATAACCGCGTGCCGGTTTTTTGAGAGATCGGGCTGGGCAGACTATAAGAACTACTGGGCAATATCGTGTTCGTACCGGATGTGCGAACGCATAGAAGTCGGTTTTGCTTATTTAAGGGATGCTCATGCTCGCAAGTTGGCACGTGGTACTGCGCGTTAGCGCCAAAGCGCTGTTGGTCGCTGGCGCCGTCGGCTATTCAACCTTGTCGCTGGCCCTGGGGCTGGGTGACATCACGGTTCATTCCGCGCTCAATCAGCCGCTAAAGGCCGATATCGCGCTGTTTGATGTCGGTGGTCTGACGCAGAACGATCTGTCGGTGAGCCTGGCCACGGCAGACGAGTTCGGCCGTGCCGGGGTCGAGCGGGTGTTCTTTCTCAGCGACCTGAAATTCACGCCAATCCTGCATGGCAATCGCCAGATGATCCGGGTGACCTCCAGCAAACCGGTCAACGAACCCTTTCTGAATTTCCTTGTGCAACTCAATCAGCCCAACGGCCGTCTGCTGCGCGAGTACACGGTGCTGATCGATCCACCGGGCTCGCCGGGTATCGTGCCGGCCACCGATGAGCCGGATCCCCGCGCACAGTCCTCGGCGTTTCCCACGGTCGAACCCGTCACTGCGCCGCCACAGGGGACGCAGGGCAAACGCGACACACCGGCTGCGCCATCGCCCGTAACGACGCCGGCCAACGATGCGCTGGCCGAACAATTGGCCGCCAGCGTGCTGCTGAACCAGCAGTTGCAAAAGTCTCTCGACGAACTGAACGCGAAACTGCAGGCGCAGGATGTGCAGATTGCCGACGGCAAGAAGCAGGTCAGTGATTTGCAAACGCGCCTGGCCGAACAGCAAAAGCCCCCGCCAGCGCCCGTCGTCACACCGACGCCAACGCCAGTTGCTGCACCCGTCGAATCCACGGATGAAGGTTTGAGCTGGCCGTTGTTGGGTGGTCTGCTGCTTTTGCTGGGCGTGTTGGCCGCTTTGTTTGTTCACCGCCGACGCCAGCAACAGCTGCAAGGCGTTGCACCGCTGCCGCTGTTGCCACTGCGCAATGAGCCGGATGTTGATGAAACCGAAGATAGCCGTCCCGTCACGGCTCACGCTGTAGCTGAACAGCGAGAAGAACCGGCGGCAGGTGATGTGCTGGAAGCGGTGGGGATCTACCTCGCCTATGGGCGACTTGGCGAGGCGGCCGGGTTGTTGCGCGATGCCTTGCACAAGGAGCCCGAGCGTGTCGACCTGGGTCTGCAATTGCTGGAAGTGCTGGGGCGTCAGGGTGATAGCGCGGCGTTCGAGCAACAGGAAAGTCATTTGCGAGCGCTTGGCGTGGACGCGCAGTCCTTACAGGAAATCCGCGTCCGGTATCCGAAACTGGCGAACAGCGCGCCGTTGGCGGCAGTTGCCCCTGTGGTCGCCAGCGTAGTTCCCGCCGTCGTCGCTGTTCCTGAGCCCGCACCACCCGAGGATGATTTCGAGTTGAATCTCGACGAGTTGTCGATGGATGCCAGTTGGGATCTGGAGGACAGCCGTTCGGCGCCGGTTCAGCCATCCGCTGCAGAGTCCGCTTTCAGTTCCAGCCTGCAAGTCTTGCCGCAGGGCTTTGAACTGCCGGAGACCTCGGTCAGCGAGGACGCCGAACTTGAGTGGATTCCCGAGCCGGATACGCAAGCGCTGGACGATGATTTTCTCGATGAGTTTGCTGATCCAGCGCCATCGCTCACGCTGGAGCCGTTGGCGTTGCAAATGTCGGAGGCGGAGGAGGCAGCGGGTGCCGGGAAGCTCGAACAGGCACAAACCTGCATTGATGACGGAGACATCGACAGCGCGATTGCCTTGCTCAATGAATTACTCAAGGAAGGCGATGAGCCATTGAAGCAAACCGCCCGAACCCTTCTGGCGGGCATTCGCTGATCCAGACGTTCATTGACTGATGTGGTGTTCTTGACGACGCCATCGCGGGCAAGCCCGCTCCCACAGGTTGTTTGCTGTGTCCCATTTCTCGACAACACAACAAATCCCTGTGGGAGCGGCAATAGAACAGGCACCGCCCATTCTGAATCCTGATCAGAACGTCTGCCCCAGATTCAGATAAACCGCCTGCTCATTTGCATCATTCAATCCATAACTGAAATTCAACGGCCCCAGCGGCGTATCGAAACCGATAAACACACTCGCTGCATTGATGTATCCACTGTCGAACTCATTGTCGTTGTTCCACGCCCGTCCACGTTCCAGCGAAGCTCCGGCATACAGCGGGAAGTCCAGCGGCAGGTACGAGCGCGGTGTCAGTCGACGGTAATAAACGGCGCGCATCAAACTGACGTTCTGCCCGGAAATCGCATCCTCGCGGAACCCCGACAATTGCCGTGCGCCGCCGAGCAGGAAACTCGACGTCACCACGTTGGTGTCGTCGAGGGTACGGCCATAACGCCCACCGAGAATCAGTGTGTCTGGCCCGCGGCTCATCGCCTTGTCGAGTTTGAACTCCCACTGTCGATAGCGCGTATCCGAACCCAGGCTTGGCTCGAATTGCAGGAACGTCAGGCTGATGTCCTTGCCTTCATGGGGGTAGTAAACGTTGTCCAGCGAATCGTAGGAATACTTCAGCGAGTAGAAACCTTCGTTGAAGTTTTCGCTGGGCAGATCCTGATCGCCGATCCGCACGTCAGCCTTGCCCCAGGCCTCGCCGACACCGAAACGCACTTCACCGTTGTTGCCGATTTGCCGGCCGACATTCAGCGCCATGCCGTAGCGCTCGACGCGGTACTGGGCGATCGGATCATTGTCGAGCACGGCATCGACGTTCTGTGCTTCGAACACCACCGAGGGCGCAATGAAGTAGCGCGAACCGACGTCCAGTGGCTGATAGAACTCGCTGTACAGTTCCTGTTTGTCGCCAAGCTGCGCCCGGGTCAGCCATTCCGCACCGAGGCGATTGATACCGTTGATGCGGTAACTGGCGCCGAGGTTGAAGGCGCTGTCGCCGCGCATGTCGTCCGACAGGTTCAAGCCGACGCGCAGATAATCGGTGCCGCTGCGCTTGCCCCGGGCGCTGATCACCAAGGTGTGATCCTGGCCCTTGTGCACCACGCGATACTGCACCTGCTCGAAGTAGTCGAGGCCGTACAAGGTGCCCATGTCTGAATGCAATCGGCCAAGATCCAGCGGCTCGCCGATGTGTTGACGGATGTAGTAGCGGATCACATCGTCGTCGACCTTCGAGTCGTTCTCGACCTTGATCGCGGTGATGATGGGCGTGCGTTGACCGGGTGCGCGGGCGGCGTTGAGTTCGGCGTCCTGAGACTCGCTCGGCTTGAGTCGGGCGAGGCGGGCGTCGAGGATTCGGGTGGCACGATAACCGGCATCAATCATCTCCTGGGCGCGGCCGAAATCGGTGACACCGAAGCTGGCCAATGCCGGTTGGATCAACACGTCAGTCGATTTGAGGGCGGCCAGTTGTTCTTCGGAGTTGCGCCGGGTCATCAGGGTGATCGACTGGTTAAGCACATCGACCACGGTGGTCAGTTGCTTGCGATTGCGCAGCGGTGTGCCGATGTCGACCACGATGGCGATATCGACGCCCATTTCCCGCGCCACATCCAGCGGGATGTTGTCGGTCATGCCGCCGTCCACCAGCAGCCGACCATCGAGTTCGACCGGGGCGAAAACCGCCGGGATCGACATGCTGGCGCGGATCACCTGAGGCAGGTGGCCTTTGCGGAACACCACTTTCTCGCCGTTCGCGATGTCGGTGGCCACGGCGCGGAACGGGATCGGCAGTTTGTCGAAATCCCGGGTGTCACTGGTGTGGGCCAGCAGGCTTTCCAGCAGCAACGCGAGGTTCTGGCCCTGAATCTCCCCCAGTGGCAGGCCGAGGCTGCCGTCGTCGCGAAAACTGAGTTTCTGTTTCACCAGAAAGTCGCGGTCATCCTGCTTGCGCCGGAATGGCACGTCCTCGCGGGGCGGCGCATCGGACAGCGCCTGTTGCCAGTCGATACCCAGGGCGAGTTTTTCCAGTTCATCGATCTTGTAGCCCGAGGCATACAGACCGCCGACCACTGCGCCCATGCTGGTGCCGGCGATCGCATCGATCTTGATGCCCTGTTCTTCCAGTGCCTTGAGCACGCCGATGTGCGCGAGCCCGCGAGCGGCACCGCCGGACAGCACCAGGCCAACTTTCGGCCGTGGCGCTTCAGCGGCGCAAAGCAACATTGGAAGGAAACCAAGCAACAGGCAGAACAGCAGACGGCGCATTGTGAGTCTCGGGGCAAACGATAAAGCCGGCTATTATAGCGGCGCCCTCTGTCTCAGGAGTTTCAATGAACATGTCTGCCGCAAAAGCCGAAGTCGTCATTACCTATTGCACCCAATGCCAGTGGCTGTTGCGCGCCGCGTGGCTGGCGCAGGAACTGCTCAGCACCTTCGGCGATGACCTCGGCAAAGTGTCGCTGGTGCCGGGCACTGGCGGCGTATTCCACATTACCTGCGCGGGCGTGCAGATCTGGGAACGCAAGGCTGACGGCGGTTTCCCCGAGGCGAAAGTGCTGAAGCAGCGGGTGCGCGATCAGATCGATCCTGACCGCGACCTCGGCCACAACGACCGCACTCAGTGAGACGCGACCTCGGCGGCAACAGTTTTCTTGTCGGTGCTGCCGGACATCCGCGCGGACACGACGATGGCGACGATGATCAGCGCGCCGCCCATCAACATCCGTAGCGTCGGATTTTCGTTGAACAACAGCCAGGCGACGGTGATGCCGTAGACCGGCTCCATCGCAAACACCACCGCAGCGGTGCGCGCCTTGATCACCGCCAGGCTGGCAACGAACAGGCTATGGGCGACGCCGGTGCAAAACACGCCGAGCAGGGCGATCCACAACCAGTCCAGCGCGCGCACCTCACTGAGTTGCGGTGCCGCAACCGGCAGCAGACACAGCGCCACCACCACGTTCTGACACAGCGCCGCCTGCACCGCCGGAATGCGCCCGGAGCTGGCGCGGTTGGTCAGCGACAGCAGCGCGAACAACAGGCCCGACAACACCGCCCAGAGCAAACCCATGGTCGCGCCGCTGGCCAGATCGAATGCCGGGGTCACGAGGATCAGGCCGACGCTGACCAGTACCACCAGCACGATTTCATTGGCGCGGATGCGCTCGCGGAAAATCAGCCCTTCCAGAATCACCGTGAATGCCGGAAAACTGGCAAAACCCAGAGTGGCGATAGCCACGCCGGCCACCTTCACCGCGATGAAAAAGCTCACCCAGTGCCCGGCGAGCAATACGCCGCTGAGGACGAGACGGCGCCAGTCCACGGCTTGCAGTTTTTGCCAGCCGTGCTGACTGGCGAAACGGGCGAAAAATCCCAGGGCAAGCACAGCGAAAGCGGCTCGTCCGAACACGATAACAGCGGGCGAGGCGGCGGCGAGTTTGCCGAACACACCGGTCAGGCCGAACATCAGGGCACCGATATGCAGGGCGCCAAGGGCGGTACGCGGAGTCATTGCAATCCTTCTACTAACGCAAATTCAACCTACATTGAACCGTTGATCGTTCCCACGCTCTGCGTGGGAATGCCTCTAGGGACGCTCTGCGTTCAGTAACGCGGAGCGTCACGGGCTGCATTCCCACGCAGAGCATGGGAGCGATCAACCCGTAGGCTCATTGAAGCGCGTTCAGGCCAATAAGTCTGTCGGCAGACTATCGTCTTTTGTCGCAGGAATCGCGCCGAAGCTGGCCGGGTGATGAGCCGAACTCACGTAGGACAGCGGCTGAAAAGGCACTCTGCGAGCTGTAACCGACGCGACTGGCGATTTCACCTATCGGCAATGCGGTGTCGCGCAGCAGTTGCACCGCCAGATGCAGCCGTCGACTGCGAATGTAATCCATCGGCGTCTGCCCGCATTCGGCCATGAAACGGGCATGCAGACGCGCGCTGGACAACCCGGCAACCCGCGCCAGATCTGCGACCTGCAATGGGTAAGCGGCGTTCTGTTCGATGTGCGCATCCAGTGCCGCATAGGGCAGGCGCCGGGCGGCGAATTCGACCGGTTGCGCATGATTGAGGCTGGCCAGCAGCAACACCGCACCTTGCTGGGCAATCAGCGGGTCGCTGACCGGACTGTGCGCCAGCCAACTGACCAATTGGCTTTGCCCGCCATCCAGCGACAGACGAGCAGGAGTGTCGAGCAAGCGGCGGCTGGCCTCGGCATGATCACCGAGTGAATCGGCAAGCCATTGCCCGTCAGGAATATCCAGCACCAGACAGCGACTACCCTGCGGACTGCCGCAGGCGTGATGGGCGCCGGAAGGGATGACCACGAAACTCTGCTGCCGCACCTGGCTGCCGCAGCCCTCGACCTCGAAATCCAGCGCACCGGACAGACCGAACACCAATTGGGCATGCTCGTGGCTGTGAACGATCAAGTCGTGGGTGTACTGACGCAGGGTGAGAATCGGTCGCATGGCAAGTCTCCGGGCAGGCAGCCAGTCTACACCGACGCAACCGGGATGCGCTGTCACAGGACTGACTCGCGCCTGTCATGGTCGATTAACCGGACGGGCGCACTCTGGCGAAAACATCGCAGAGGGTTGCCCATGACCAGCGCCGAGCTCGCCAGACCCAGTCGTAAACAACGGGTGCGCACCTTGTGGATTTCCGACGTGCACCTGGGCACGCGGGATTGCCAGGCCGAGCACTTGTCGCAATTTCTCAAGGGCTACCATGCCGACAAGATCTACCTGGTCGGCGACATCATCGACGGCTGGAAACTGCGCGGTGGCATGTATTGGCCGCAGGCGCACACCAACGTGATTCGCCGCTTGCTGACCATGAGCAAGCGCGGCACCGAGGTGATCTATGTCACTGGCAACCACGATGAATTCCTGCGCCGGTATTCGAAACTGATTCTGGGCAACATTCAGTTGGTCGACGAGGCGGTGCACGTCACGGCGGACGGTCGGCACTTGCTGGTGATTCATGGCGACCAGTTTGATGTGATTACCCGTTATCACCGCTGGCTGGCTTTTCTCGGCGACTCCGCCTACGAGTTCACCCTGACGCTCAATCGCTGGCTCAACCACTGGCGCGCCCGTTATGGCTACGGTTATTGGTCGTTGTCGGCGTATCTGAAGCACAAGGTGAAGACCGCGGTGAGTTTTATCAGCGATTTTGAAGAAGCCATCGCCCATGAATGTGTGAAGCGCGAACTGCACGGAGTGGTGTGCGGGCACATTCACCATGCCGAGATCCGCAAGGTCGGTGAGGTGGATTATCTCAATTGCGGCGATTGGGTGGAGTCGTGCACGGCGCTGATCGAGCATTGGGATGGCACGATCGAGCTGTATCGGCTGGCGGATGCGCAGGCGCGTGAGGCGGAACTCAAGGCTGCCAAAGTCGTTGAGGTTGCCTGAATTCTCGAGTGTTTGAGAGGGCCCCATCGCTGGCAAGCCAGCTCCCACAGGGTTTATGAACGCCACAAACCCATGTGGGAGCTGGCTTGCCAGCGATGAGGCCGGAACAGGCAACATCAAGCTGGGCTGTGTTCTTCCATGGCAGCCTTGTAGATCGAGTTCTTCGGCTGCGCAAACAGCCTTTCCAGCATCGGTTCAAAGAAGCTCAACGGCAGCGTGTCATACGCCGGGTCAAACGCCGCCGCGTCGTATTTGGCGCAAAACTCGGCGGTCGCCTGAAACTGCGGGTGCTCTTTGAACTGCTCGCGCAAGTGCCGATCCATGCCCAGATGATGAAAGAAGTAATAACCCTGAAACACCCCGTGCTTCTCGACCATCCACAGATTCTCGACACTGACGAACGGCTTGAGGATCGCCGCCGCAATATCCGGATGGTTATACGAGCCCAAAGTGTCGCCAATGTCGTGCAGCAATGCGCAGACCACGTATTCCTCGTCACGCCCGTCGCGAAAGGCGCGGGTCGCGGTTTGCAGCGAATGGGTCAGGCGGTCCACCGGGAAACCGCCGAAATCACCTTCGAGCAATTTCAGGTGGGTCATGATCCGTGACGGCAATTGCTTGGCATAGGCACTGAAATCCGCAGCGATGATCGCCCAGTCTTCCTGGGTGCCATCTTGCATATGGGTGAAACGGGCGCTGGCGTTCATCGGCCATCCTCAGTGTTGTTTTTTCAGAAGGCCACGCGACCGAGGATCATGTCGCGATACATGACGAAGTCGCCGAGCAGGCTGTACAGCGGATGCTGAAACGTCGCCGGACGGTTCTTTTCAAAGAAGAAATGCCCGACCCAGGCGAAGCTGTAACCGGCCAGCGGCAGGGCCAGCAACAGCAGCCAAGCGCCCTTGGCGATGGTCATGGCGAGAATGAAAATTACCAGTGTCGTGCCGATGAAATGCAACCGACGACAGGTACTGTTGCTGTGTTCGCTGAGGTAATACGGATAGAACTCGGCGAAGCTGTTGAAATGCTTGATGTTTTCCACGACCGCGATCTCTGTGGTTATTGTTCTGGCGACGAGTTGTTCTGCGGGTAGCTTATTTGAGTCTAGAGTGATCATTGGCGTGGGCCAGTGACAATCGGCGCCACTTTAGTATCCTTCGCAAATCAGGCCGTAGCATGCGGCCCCTCATGTAAAAGAATAACGCCATGAGCGAACGAACAACTTCTGCAAGCTGGGCGATGGGGATTGTCAAAGCACTGGAGATGGATGGCCTGGATTGCCGGGTACTGTTCAAGCAACTGGGGCTCGATTATTCGGCCCTGGATGATCCGGATGCGCGTTTTCCGCAAGATTCCATGACCCGACTCTGGCAACGGGCGGTCGAGTTGTCCGGCAACCCGGCGATCGGCCTGAACATGGGCAAAGTGGTGCGCCCGGCGTCGTTCCATGTCGCCGGTTATGCGCTGATGTCCAGCAACACCCTCGCCGAAGGCTTTCAGCGACTGGTGCGCTATCAGCGCATCATTGCCGAAAGTGCCGACCTGAGTTTTCGCTTGCTGGAAGAAGGCTACGCGCTGATCTTGACCGTGCACGGCGACCATCTGCCGCCGACCCGGCAAAGTGCCGAGGCTTCGCTGGCCTGCGCTTTGGGCCTGTGTGGCTGGTTGACCGGGCGCACGCTGCACCCGGTCAAAGTGCTGGTGCAAGGCGATGAACCGGAAGATCTGCAACCTTACAAACAGGCTTTCCATGCACCACTGATGTTCAATGCGCCGTACGACGCGTTGATCTTCGAGCGCGCCGACATGGAAGCGCCGCTGCCCACGGCCAATGAGGCGATGGCGTTGCTGCATGACCGGTTTGCCGGGGAGTACCTGGCGCGGTTTTCCGAAAGTCGCGTGACCCACAAGGCGCGGCAGGTGCTGTGCCGTTTACTGCCTCAGGGCGAACCCAAGCGCGACACCGTTGCGCAGACGTTGCACCTGTCGCAGCGCACCTTGCAGCGCCGGTTGCAGGAGGAGGGCACAAGCTTTCAGCAACTGCTCGATGACACCCGCCGCGAACTGGCCGAGCAGTATCTGGCGCAACCGAGCATGACGTTGCTGGAAATCGCCTATCTGTTGGGTTTTGCCGATCCGAGCAACTTCTTCCGCGCCTTCCGTCGCTGGTTCGACACAACGCCCGGTGATTACCGGGCGCAGCTGTTGCAGGCGCCGAATGTGATCAGTGACGCCAAAAGGCCGGAATACACAGCACAAACACCGTAATGATCTCCAGTCGGCCAAGCAGCATGCCGAACGACAGGATCCACTTGGCCGCGTCCGGCAGGGTGGCAAAGTTGCCCGCCGGACCGATGGTTTCGCCCAGACCCGGGCCGACGCCGGACACGGTACTGGCAGCGCCGGTCAGCGCGGTCATCCAGTCGACGCCGAGCAGCGACAGCAGCAGGGCGATAACGCAGATGGTGATCGCAAAGAAAAACGAAAAGGTCAGAATCGAACGCACGATCTCTTCATCGAGGCGGTGACCGTTGTACTTCTGCTTGATCACCGCGCGCGGGTGAATCAGTTGGTTAAGGTTGGCCTTGAGCAGGATGTACGCGACCTGGAAGCGGAAGATCTTGATCCCGCCCGCCGTCGAACCGGAGCAGCCGCCGACGAAGCCCAGATAGAAAAACAGCATCAGCGAGAAGTTGCCCCACAGGCTGTAGTCGCCGAGGGCGAAACCGGTGGTGGTGACGACTGACGTCACGTTCAGCGCCACATGCCGCAACGCATCCAGCCAATGCAGATTGGTCGTCCACCAATACCAGGTGCCGAGCACCAGCCAGGTCACCAGCAACATGCCGAGCAAGCCCTGCACTTGTTGATCCTTGATCAACGCCTTGCGGTTGCCGCGCAACGTCGCCACGTAAAGGGTGAACGGCAGGCTGCCGAGAATCATCACCACCACCGCGACCCAGTGCACCGCCGGTTGTGTCCACTTGGCCAACGACTGGTCGGACGTCGAGAAACCACCGGTGGAAATCGCCGACATCGCGTGGTTGATCGCATCGAACGGGCTCATCCCGGCCCACCAGAACGCCAGGCTGCCGAGGATGGTGATGCCGACATACGCCGCCACGATCAGCCGCGCCACCATGTGCGAGCGGGGCATGACCTTTTCCGAACGGTCCGAGGATTCGGTCTGGAACAGGCGCATGCCACCGATGCGCAGCAGCGGCAGAATCGCCACCGCCATACCGATAAAGCCGATGCCACCGATCCAGTGCAGCAGCGAGCGCCACATCAGGATGCCGGGGGACATGGTGTCGAGGCCGTTGAGCACGGTCGAGCCGGTGGCGGTGATGCCGGACATGCTTTCGAAGAACGAATCGGTGTAGCTGATGTGCTGGGTCAGCAGAAACGGCAGCGCGGCGAAAATACACACCACCAGCCAACTGCTGACAGTCAGCAAATACATGTCACGCGGGCGCAGGTGAATGTGTTCGGGCCTGCCGGGAATCACCAGCGCAAGACCGGCGACGAAGGTAATCATGCTCGCCCAGAGGAACGATGGCAGGTCGCTGGTGCGCTCGAAAATCACCAGGGTGGCCATGGGCACAACCATGGCGACGGCCAGGGTGATCAGGAAGATGCCGATGATGAAACCAATGATCCGTAAGGTCGGCAACGCCATGAAGTCCGCTCGGGCTGATGTAAGAAGGGCGCCATTCTACCCGTGGGACAGGGCATGTAAACCGGCATCCCGTTGGCAGATGCAGCTAGAATAGCCGCACATTTTTCTCAGGAGGTGGCCGATGCAGGCTCTCGACGCTTTGCTCAACCGTGTTTCCGTTCCCCGCCTGGTCGAACCGGCCCCCACTGCCGAGCAGCGCGAAGCGCTGTTTGGCGCAGCGTTGCGCGCGCCGGATCACGGGCATTTGCAGCCGTATCGCTTCCTGACGGTCGAAGGCGCAGCGCGTGAGCAGATGGGCGAGTTGCTGGCTGAAGCTGCGCAAATGCAGGAAGGCGAAGTCACCGAAGCAATGATCGACAAGGCCCGCAACGGCCCGCTGCGTGCGCCGCTGGTGGTTGTGGTGATCGCCAGATTGCAGGAACACGTCAAGTATCCGAAGGCCGAGCAATTGCTCGCGGCCGGGTGTGCGGCGCACGGGATTTTGCTGGCGGCGTATGCGCAGGGGATTGGTGCGGTGTGGCGTACGGGTGATTTGGCTTATTCCAGGCATGTGGCGCAGGGTTTGGGCTTGACCGAGGGTGAAGAGATGATTGCTTTCCTTTACCTCGGCACTCCGCAGAAAGAACCGCGTGTGGCGGAGAAAGTTGATCTGGCCGAGTTTGTCAGCGCCTGGCCTGGTAAAGCCTGAAGATCAAAAGCCCCTCATCGGAACGCCGCCCGCCTAATCCTCTCCCGGAGGGAGAGGGGATTGATTGGTGGGTGCTCAAGAGTTACGCCGACGTGGGCG
This sequence comes from Pseudomonas sp. NPDC087817, assembly GCF_044742875.1. Classification (NCBI taxonomy): domain Bacteria; kingdom Pseudomonadati; phylum Pseudomonadota; class Gammaproteobacteria; order Pseudomonadales; family Pseudomonadaceae; genus Pseudomonas; species Pseudomonas sp. NPDC087817. Next base: position 30,190 of record NZ_JBIUVJ010000005.1, on the reverse strand, counting down.
ATCTTCGTGGAATCCAGAATCGACTTCGGTTTAAGTCGAATTCAAAGTTGATCAGGCCTCCGAATCCATAATCAACTCGGTTTTTCAGGTCGATGTATGACGCCAGACACTGCGGTCGGCTCCCTCTCCCTCCGGGAGAGGGTTGGGGTGAGGGCGGCTCTTAGGGTTGCACCACCGCGCCTGGCACCAGCGGCAATTCCAGGCTGGCAATAAACCCGCCCTGCGGATGATTGGCCAGCGTCAGACTGCCGCCATGCCGCTCCGCCGCCCTTCGCGCAATCGCCAATCCCAAACCATGCCCGGCGGCAGTCTGCCCCGGCGCCCGATAAAACGGTTCGCCCAACTGCTTCAGATGCTCTTCCTGCACCCCGGGCCCATGATCGCGCACGCTCACGATAATTTTTTCGCCTTGACGCGATGCCTGCATTTCAATGGCCTGGTCCTCAGGGTTGAAACGCTGAGCATTGCGCAGCAGGTTGTCGATGGCCCGCTCAATCATCGTCGGCCAGCCTTTGAGGTTCAGTTGCGGCTCGGCTTCCAGGCGTACCGTCTGCTCCGGCGAGCCAAGCTGCGCGTCTTTTTGCAGGGTACCCAGCAGCGCATTCAGATCCACTTCTTCAGCACTGGCATTGTCGGCATCGACCCGCGCCAGCACCAGAATTTCACTGATCAACGCTTCCAGCCGATCACACTCGCGGGTCAGGCGTGGCCAGAGTTTTTCCCGTTCTTCAGGGTTGGCGCGTTCGGCCAGCGCCAAGGCGATACGCAGCCGCGCCAGCGGCGAACGCAGTTCGTGTGAGACATCGCGCAATAGTTGGCGCTGACTGCCGATCAGGCTTTGCAGGCGCGCGCCCATACGGTTGAAATCGGTGGCCAGTACGCCGAACTCATCGCGACGGTTGGCCAGTTTCGCCAGGCTGTTTTGCTGATAAGTCGTCTGCCCCAGATCATGCACCGCGCCGCGCAAACGGCTGAGCGGGCGGGTGATGGAAAAGGTCACGAGCAGACTGAACAGGGTCAGTACCACCAGCGCGATCCCCAACGCGCTCAACGGCCAAAGCAGGCTTTCGCGATGCCAGGCGTCGAGTTCCGGGTGCGGGATGCGGTAAATGAACAGGTAAGTGTCGCCGGTTTTGTCACTGGTGAACTCGTCTGTCAGGCGCCGCCATGGCAGGCGGCGGTCATCGTTGTTCTGGCGTGCTTCGAAGGCGGCGGCGCGGCGGGGGAAGGTGCCGCGTACCACCGGGTCGCCGCTTTCGTTGAGCACCTGAACGTCGATGTGATACTGGCGTTTGCGTTGTTCGAGGATGTCCTGGGCGGCTTCTTCGCCTTGCGCTTCGTAGGTCTGCGTCCACTCGGAGGCCAACGTGTTGAGGCCCGGATGGCGGCTGAGGATCCACGCGTCCTGATTGAGCATGTGCCCGAGCAGAATCGAAAGCCCTGCCACCAGAGCAATGGCCAGCCAGAAGCTTGCGAGAATACGCCAGAACAATGAACGCACAGAAAATCCTCAATCAAACACAGTCCATGTTGGAAGCCCTGTGGTGAGGGGATTTATCCCCGATGGGACGCGTAGCGGTCCCAAAACCTGCGAATGCGGATTGCCAGATACATTGCATCCGCTGATTTTGCGACTGCTTCGCAGCCGATCGGGGATAAATCCCCTCGCCACCAGGCCTCAACATTAGATCGAAAACAAAAGACCCGACGGATTTAACCGTCGGGCCTGGGTTAGAACATTATTGCGCCTTTTGCGGCTGCTGCGCTTTCCACGCCTTGAACTCGGCCCATTCGGCGCGGCGCTCGGCTTGTTTCTTCTGGATCTCGTCGAATTTCTTCTGTTGATCCGGTTTCAATACCGCACGCACATCGGCTTCGGCTTTCTTATGGTTAGCGGCCATTTCGTCTTTCAGGGCTTTCTGGTCAGCTGGCGAAAGTTTTTCCAGGTACTTGTCGACCACTTGCTTACGCTCGTGCATCTGCTCGCCCATGATCTTGCGGATCTGTTCACGCTGTTCGCGGGACAGGTCGAGTTGGCTGTACGGACCTTTGCCGTGCATGCCGTGCATCTGACCGCCGTGGCGTGGGCCGTCGAGCGGGCCACCCATCGGGCCGCCATCCTGTGGCATGGCCATGGCGACGGTTGGCAGAGCGGCAGCGAACATCAAAGCGATAAGAGTCTTGCGCATGGTGTATCTCCTTGTCTCGTTCCCGGTACGTTCCGGATGTGTGCAGATTACGGAGATCAAGGTCAGCGGCGGTCAGCGCTGCGTAAAGCTTGGGTAAAGACGCTTTGCCATCAGCCTGACAAAACACTGTGGTGAGGAAGCAAGCTCCCTCGCCACAGATGGGTATTTACAGGCTGTAGTAATAGCCGCGGCTGCGCAGGGCGACGATGCGCGGGCGACCGTCCGGGTGGGGGCCGATCTTTTTACGCAGGTTGCTGACGTGCATGTCGAGGCTGCGATCGTACAGGGTCAGTTTGCGGCCGAGGGCGAGTTGCGCCAGTTCCTGTTTGTCCAGCGGCTCGCCGGGTTGCTTGAGCAAGGCTTCGAGCAGACGGCTTTCGGAGACGGTCAGCGTCAGTTCTTTCTCATCGATGCTGACCACACCGCGCACCGGGCTGAAACTCAGGTCGCCCAACTCGAGTTGCGTCGACACCGCGGCCGGATGACTGCGGCGCAACACGGCGCGCAGGCGAGCGGTCAGTTCACGGGGATCGCAGGGTTTGGCCAGGTAATCGTCGGCGCCCAGTTCCAGGCCGAGGATACGATCCAGCGGTTCGCCGCGTGCCGATAGCATCAGCACCGGCAGATCGGCGTGATCGTTGCGCAGTTGCTTGAGCAGTTCCAGACCGCTGCCGTCGGGCAGCATCACGTCCAGCACCACCGCCGCCGGGGCGGTTTCCGCCAGTGCCTTGCGGGCGCTCTGACCATCGTGGCAAGCACGCACCTGAAAGCCTTCCTGGCTCAGCCAACTGCTCAGAAGTTCACATAACTCCTGGTCATCATCAATCAGTAACAGCTCGCTCATGACTCACTCAATTTAACCATTGCCGACGTTTTCGGCTTGCACCACTGGCAAAGATACCGCAGAGCAGCGCCAATAGCGCTACCCCGGCCCCGGTAACGAACCACTGCTGCTGATCGGTCAACAGGCGCGGCAGCGGGCTGGCCTGGGCTTCCTTGAGTTGCAGCTTGAGGCGCTGGTTCTCTTGGCGTAGCCGGGCGAGCTGAGCGCTTTCGCGTGTGTTGTCGGCATTTTGCAGTTGTTTGTTCAATTCTTCTCGCTGCTGCTCGCTGGCCTTGAGGCGCTGCTGCAACTCGGTGATCTGACTGCCGGCGCTCAATGACAGCGGCGTGGAGTTACCGCCTTCGGTAGTTTCCTCACCATGGGCGGGCGCCATGATCGACAACGTGACCAACATCAGACACAACGGACCCTTGCGCATCGCGACACCTGCTTCCAAATGGATATTGGGCAGGTTGTCGGCAGGCAAACGAGAATAATGAGCGATTGAGAGCGGCAAGAACCGAGAAGGTTCAGTGCCAGAGGTAATGTCGCGGGTGGTGAGAGCACAGGTTGTAACTGTGGCGAGGGAGCAAGCTCCTTCGCCACAAGTTTTCTGCTCAGCCAGTTTTTAACTAAGCAGCAATTGCCTCAGTGGAGGGTTTTTACGGCAAAACCTGCTTGAACGGCTTCACAACCACATTGGCATACACGCCAGCGGCAATGTACGGGTCAGCATCAGCCCACGCCTGCGCGGCGCTCAGGGAATCGAATTCGGCGACGATCAGGCTGCCGGTGAAGCCCGCTGCGCCCGGATCATTGCTGTCGACGGCCGGATGCGGGCCGGCCAGGACGATGCGGCCTTCGCCCTTGAGCACTTGCAGACGTTCCAGATGCGCAGGGCGCGCAGCCAGGCGCGCTTCCAGCGAGTTGGCGACGTCGGTGGCAATGATTGCGTAGAGCATGTCAGTCCTCGGTTTTTGGTGTTGTGGTATCGGTGTCGTGCAGGTGACGGGACAGGTAAATGCCCTGTGCGACCAGGAACAGCACGGTCATGCCCAGGCTGCCGAACACCTTGAAATCGACCCAGTAACTCTGGAAGGTGAAGGCGACGAACAGGTTGGCGGCCCCGCAGAACAGGAAAAAGACGATCCAGGCGATGTTCAGGCGTGTCCAGACCGGATCCGGCAGGGTCAGCGCGTGGCCCATGATTCGTTTGATCAGCAGGCGGTCACCGATGAAGTGACTGCCGATGAAGGCCAGAGCGAACAGCCAGTTGACCACCGGGGCTTTCCATTTCAGGAATGTCTCGCTGTGGAAGGCCAGGGTCAGGCTGCCGAAGACGAGGCAGGCGATCAGGGTCAGCCATTGGCTCTTTTCCAGCCTGCGCTGCTTGATGAACAGTGCGCCGTACACCACCAGGGAGCTGATGATCAGCATCGCAGTGGCGCTGTAAATACCGCCTACAGTCAATTCATGGCCGGCGATGTCGACGGTGCGGGGATCGAGTTTGTAGACGATGAAGAACAGCAGAAGCGGGATGAAATCGATGAATTGTTTCACAGTGAGAGCCAGATGCCGGATGTGGCGGCATAATAACAAACATATGGGCGCGCGATAGCGCCAGCTGATTTGAGGTTACAACTCCCCGTGAATGTTGATTTGCACTGCCATAGCACGGCCTCCGATGGCGCCCTGGCGCCTGCGGTTCTGGTTGCGCGTGCGTTCGAGAACGGCGTGCGAGTCCTGGCTCTGACCGACCACGACACCCTCGAAGGCCTCGCCGAAGCACGCACGGCCGCCAACGAATTGGGCATGCAACTGGTCAACGGTGTCGAGTTGTCCTGCACCTGGGGCGGCGCAACCATTCACGTATTGGGCTACGGTTTCGACGTCAACGCCGCGCCGTTGGTCGAGGCGATTGCCAAACTGCACGATGGCCGCTGGCTGCGGTCGGAAGAGATAAGCCGCAAACTCGCCCTCAAGGGCATGCCCGGCGCCCTTGACGGCGCCCGGAAGATCCAGCAGGAGCTGGGCGATAGCGGCAACGCCCCGGCCAGGCCGCATTTCGCTGACTGGATGGTGCGTGAAGGTTTTGTAAAGGATCGCGCCGAGGCGTTCCGCAAGTGGCTCGGCGCCGGCAAGCTGGGCGACGTCAAATTGCACTGGCCGACCCTGGAAGACACCGTTGGCACACTGCGCGCTGCTGGTGCCTGGGTCAGTCTGGCGCATCCGTGGCACTACGATTTCACCCGCAGCAAGCGCCGAAAGCTGATTGCCGACTATATTCAAGCAGGCGGGCATGCGATCGAGGTGGTCAATGGCCATCAGCCTGCGGAACAGGTCGGCAGCCTGGCAATCCTTGCCCGTGAGTTCGGTCTGCTGGTCAGCGCCGGCAGTGATTTCCATGGCCCTGGCGGCTGGTCCGAGATCGGCCAGTACCGGCCGGTTCCCGAGGACCTTCCACCCCTGTGGGGTCGGTTCAAACATGACACAGTTATTGCCGCCGTCTGAACAGGTAGAGAATGTGAGTCAATTTTTCCAGATTCATCCGGAAAACCCGCAAGCGCGCCTGATCAAACAGGCGGTCGAGATCATCCGCAGGGGCGGGGTGGTGATTTATCCCACAGACTCTTCCTACGCCATCGGTTGCCAAATCGGCGACAAAACCGCGATCGAGCGCGTGCGACGCCTGCGTCAGCTCGATGAGAAGCACAACTTCGCCTTGATCTGCAGTGACCTTTCGCAACTGGGCAACTACGCCAAGATCGACACCGGCACCTTCCGCATTCTCAAAGCGCATTTGCCGGGGCCGTACACCTTTATTCTCAACGCCACCCGCGAAGTGCCTCGGCTGCTCCTGCATCCGAAGAAGCGCACCATCGGGCTACGCGTACCCAGCCAGCCGATCGCCCTGGCGCTGCTGGCCGAGTTGGGTGAGCCGCTGATGAGCGTAACGCTGATCATGCCCGGCGACGAAGATCCCTTGAGTGATCCGTACGAAATGCGTCAGTTGCTCGAACATCAGGTGGACCTGATCATCGACGGCGGCTTTGGCGGCATCAAGGCCTCCACCGTGATCGACCTGACCGGCGATGACCCGGAAGTGGTCCGTGTCGGTTGTGGCGATCCGACGCCGTTCATGGTCGAGGCCTGAATGTCCGCAGTGGAAACCGTTGTCGATCCCCAGGCCGGCGCTCAGCAGGAGCTGCCGTTTGCCATGGTCTATGGCCAAGCGGTCATGGAAATGCCGCTCGACCTGTACATCCCGCCGGATGCACTGGAAGTCTTCCTTGAAGCCTTCGAAGGCCCGCTCGATCTGCTGCTGTACCTGATCCGCAAACAGAACATCAACATCCTCGACATCCCGGTGGCGGAAATCACCCGTCAGTACATGGGGTATGTCGAGTTGATGCAGTCGGTGCGCCTGGAGCTGGCGGCCGAGTATCTGGTGATGGCCGCGATGCTCGCCGAGATCAAGTCGCGCATGCTCCTGCCACGGGCCGAAACCGTCGAAGACGAAGAAGACGACCCGCGCGCCGAACTGATCCGCCGCTTGCAGGAATACGAACGCTTCAAGGCTGCCGCCGAAGGCATCGACGGCCTGAGCCGGGTGGGGCGCGACGTCGTGGTGCCCAAGCTTGACGCCCCGGAAGCCCGCGCACGCAAGCTGTTGCCCGACGTCGCGCTGGAAGAGATTCTGATGTGCATGGCCGAAGTGCTGCGCCGAGGAGACATGTTTGAAAGCCACCAGGTCAGCCGCGAGGCGCTGTCCACCCGCGAACGCATGAGCGATGTGCTGGAACGGCTCAAGGGCGGCGGTTTCGTGCCGTTCGTCGAGCTGTTCACCGCCGAAGAAGGCCGCCTCGGTGTGGTGGTGACCTTTATGGCAATCCTTGAACTGGTCAAGGAATCCTTGGTCGAGCTGGTGCAGAATGAGCCGTTCGCCGCGATCCACGTGCGAGCCCGAGCCGAATAACGAGTCGAAACATGAACCTGACTGAACCCCGCGAGCTGGCCCCCCTGCTTGAAGCCTTTCTGTTGGCCTCGGGAAAGCCGCAATCCCTTGAGCGCCTCTACGAACTGTTCGAAGAGGGCGAGCGGCCCGAACCGCCAGTCTTCAAGAAAGCCTTGGCGTTACTGGCCAAGTCCTGCGACGGCCGTGCGTTCGAGCTCAAAGAGGTGTCGTCCGGCTATCGCTTGCAGATCCGCGAGAAGTTTTCGCCGTGGGTCGGCCGACTCTGGGAAGAGCGCCCGCAGCGCTATTCCCGTGCCTTGCTGGAAACCATCGCGCTGATCGCCTATCGCCAGCCGATCACCCGTGGCGAGATCGAAGACGTGCGCGGTGTGGCGGTCAACAGCAACATCGTCAAAACCCTCATTGAACGCGAGTGGATCCGCATCGTCGGTTACCGCGACGTGCCCGGCAAACCGGCGATGTTTGCGACGACCAAGGCGTTTCTCGATCACTTCAATCTGAAGAACCTCGAAGACTTGCCGCCGCTGGCTGAACTGCGCGAGATGGAAGCCGACCCGGTGCTCGATTTCGACGATGCGCCGGTGCCGCAAGGCTTGCAGGAGCTGGCCGACGCCAGCGCCGAGCCGGAAGAGGAGAAGGAAGAAACCAGTTTCCATACCTTGCTGCTGGAACTGGACAGCATGGAGGAGGGGATCAAGACCGACTTCGACGATTTGCTGCGTGATGCCGCTGATGGTGCTGATGGTGCTGATGTTGAAGCATCGACGAGCGAACCCGAAGCTGAAATCACCGAGCCGGTTATCGAGGTTGAACTCGGGGCTGAGGCTGAAGCCGAACCTGAAGAGGACGTGCTTGGCGTCGCCGAAGCCCGGGAAAAACTTCTTGCTGCCGTCGCTGCCCTGGAGCAATCCGCACCAGAACCCGAGCTGAGCGAAGAAGAAGCCGAAGCCCGCGCCCTGGCTGAAGCGATCGAAGCCGAACGTCGCGAGTTCGAAGACTGACAGTCAAATTCTCTGAACACTGAAGAACCCTGTGGGAGCGGGCTTGCCCGCGTTTGCGGTGGATCAGACAAAAATAGGCTGGCTGGCACTCCGTCATCGCGGGCAAGCCCGCTCCCACAGGGTTCAATGTGTTCTGGAGAAGGGTATGAGCTCAACCAAAGACCCCTGCATCAGCCTCTGCAAATTCACCGACGACATCTGCCTCGGCTGCGGCCGCAGCAAGCGCGAAATCAAGGCCTGGAAGAAACTCGACAAGGACGACAAGCGCACGGTATTGGCCGAAGCCGCGTTGCGCCTGATCAAACTCGGCGGTGCCGGTCGGCGGAAAAAGAAATAACCTTGGCTTGATCAACTAGTCTCTGATGCGCGATGGCCCACATCCGCGTATGATTCGCGACCCTTCGCCGATCCCTTCGGCCAAGAACCCAGATTCCAATGCTTCAGGCGCTCACTTCGAGGCGACTGAACAGATCACACCGGGAGGTGCCCAGATGAGTGACATCAATCAGAAAGACGACCAGGAAATCGGCCCAGCAGGCGAAAAGCTGCAGAAAGTCCTCGCCCGTATCGGCGTCGGCTCGCGCCGTGACGTGGAATCCTGGATCAGCCAGGGCCGGATCAAGGTCAATGGCAAAGACGCCACCCTCGGTCTGCGCGTCGACATGCACGACGCCATCACCATTGATGGCAAGGTGATCAAGCGCGAAGAAGCGGCCGAATCGGTCCGCCGCGTGATCATGTACAACAAACCCGATGGCGAGATCTGCACCCGTGACGACCCGGAAGGCCGTCCGACCGTGTTCGACAAGCTGCCGCGTCCGAAAGAAGGACGCTGGATCAACATCGGTCGTCTCGACATCAACACCACCGGTTTGCTGATGTTCACCACTGACGGTGAACTGGCCAACCGCCTGATGCACCCATCCTACGAGATGGACCGTGAGTACGCCGTGCGTGTACGCGGTGAAGTCGACGACGAAATGATCGAACGCCTGAAGGCCGGCGTTGTGCTGGAAGACGGCCCGGCCAAGTTCACCGACATCAAGCAGGCGCCAGGTGGCGAAGGCTTCAACCACTGGTATCACTGCGTGGTGATGGAAGGGCGTAACCGTGAGGTTCGTCGTCTGTGGGAATCGCAAGGTCTGGTGGTCAGCCGTCTGAAGCGCGTGCGTTTCGGTCCGGTGTTCCTCAACTCCGACCTGCCGATGGGCCGCTGGCGCGAAATGAGCCAGTACGAAGTCGACATCCTCAGCGCTGAGGTGGGCCTGACGCCGGTTGCCATGCCGCAACTGAACGCCAAGAGCAAAGACAAGCTTGAGCGCATGCAGCGCAAATCATCGCGGCCGATGGCCAAGACCGAGCGCGTGCGCACCCTGCGTCCAGCCGCTGGCGCGCCGACCGGCCCACGTCCGGCCCGCGAGCCGCAGATCGAAGGCGAGCGTCCAGGTCGCAAGCCAGTCGCCCGTGACGGCGAGCGCGCTCCGCGTCCGGCCAACGGTCGCACTGAGCGTGGCGAGCGTGGTGCGCCTGCCGGTCGCGGTACGCCAGTGGCAGATCGCCCGGCGGACACCACCAACAAGCGTCCTGCGAAACCCGCGCCGAAGCGTCCGGGGATCAAACTGGTCGACGGCGACAAGCCATCGGGCAAGCGTCGCGGTGCACCGGCCGGTTCCGGTCAGCGTCCGGGTTTCGGTCGCAAGAAGCCTGAGTAATCGGGTTTAGCACCGAATGAAAAAACGCCAACCGCAGGGTTGGCGTTTTTTTTCGTCTGGCGAAAGTCGGGTGGTGCTTTTGAGGGCCTCATCGCTGGCAAGCCAGCTCCCACAGGTTTCTGTTGCGTTACATAAATCCTGTGAACACCGCAGCTCCCTGTGGGAGCTGGCTTGCCAGCGATGAGGCCAATGCAACCCCATAATTTCCAGGATCAGAACACAAACCGCCCATCAAACACCGGTTTGTCATCCAGTGCCAACACGCCACTGGAGAAGATCAGGTCCAGGTGATGACTGCCCTTGGCGCCACCCCCCAATCCCAGATGCAGCCCACAATGCCGCTCCTCAAACCCGGCATTACGCGCATACAGATCCTTCACCCCTTCGTTGGTGCCAATCCCCAATTCCTCAATCCGCCGGTTTGAAGGATTGGCGTCCAGATACTTGTTGAAATCATGCTCCAGCCCCGGCACCTCCGTGGCGATGCGGCTGATGGTCGAGTTCTCGATCCACAACTCGAGCGGTGACTCCAGCACGCCATATTTGCGCGCGAACGGGATGGTGCTGAGGAAGGTGCCCTTGAACTTCACATGGCCGTTGATGGCTTCACTGTGAGTCGCGATTTCACCGGGCGCCAGGTCGAAGTTACCGACGCCATTGATGTCGGTCCACTTCTTGATGCTGCTCAAGGGGGTTTCAAACCGCGAGCCGTGCTCATCGGTAAAGCTCAGCGTGGTCGCCTGGGACATGCGCTGGATCAAGTGGCTGTTCAGCCCGGCAATACGCTGCGGGGCGATGCTGAAAGTGTCATAGAAATAGTCGCCGTAATCCTTGAACAGCAGCGACTTCTTCCAGTTCTCCGCCATCACCGCTTGCAGCGCGCGGATAAATTCCGGGCCGTCGGGGCGCGGGTTGGGCAGGGTGGAAGAGTCGTAAAAGAAAATGTACAGATCGCTGTCGGTAATCGCCGAGGTCAGCGCTGCGGTGCTTTCCAGGTCCAGGCGTCGGGCGCTGAAACTGAAACGCGGATGTTCGCCAGCCTGTTCGGCGATGGCGCCAGTCAGGGCTTCGTAATCCGCCGTGTGGCCGAGCAATATCTTCGCCGAGTCGAGGCCGGCGAGGGCAGGGTGATGTTCGAGGTAGTAAAGGAAATGCGAGATCGCGCGGGGCTTATCCATGAGTCCTCCCTGACTGACCGAGAAAAAAGTGGCAGGCACGACCGGCCGGATCATGCCTGCCCGGGATGTCTTACAGAGGCCACATCGCCGTGCCGAACGGAACGACCGCATCGGCTTGCATCATTTCCACAGCCGCCTCATGGGTCGGTGCTTCAAACCATTCGTCCAGTTGCAGTTCGGTATCCAAGTCTTTTTCCAGTGCTTGCATGGTCGATCTCCTAGATGACTTTCACGGTTGTGACTGGCCGGTCGAAGTGGCCGGCAAGACGTGAAGAACCTAGTTCAGGGACTTTTGTAATGCAAAAAATAATTTATTTAATTTTTAAATGGACTTTTTATTCTGTTTTTTAAGCGGCGTTTTCTTATTTAAAAACAAAAAACTAAGTGGTGGTTTTCATTAGCAAGCTAGCTACCGTCAATTTGCAGACGTCTGACGGAAATTTCTGAAATGGAAACTTCGCGTTACGCACTGTAAACAAATGTTTACGAAAAACCCGGTAAAACCCAATGGAACACCGCGCACCGAGCCAGTGTAAGGAAAAGCTGCCGAAGCGCCGCTGGCCGGGCATGGCGCAAGGCTCTGGCGCGCTTGTTTCAGAGGCGTTTGAAGGGTGAGATGCGCCCCATGCCTGTCGTGCAGGTGCATAACAAGAAGGAGGCGCAATGAACGCCGTGACTGATCTCCACCTCTCTCCGTGGGACGGTTTTTCCCTCGTCCCCGTCGATGGCCTGCAAAGGCCTGACTCAATTTTTGCAGCCGCTCGAGCGTCTCGAGGCGGACACACGCAATCCCGGCAACCGATACGCTGATCCAGCGGAGTCTGGCAGCAGGGGGTTAGCGGTGTACAATGCGCCGCGTTTTAACTGTGACCCTCTGCGTAATCGCGCAAACCTCAAGGCTATCCGCCTTGTTCACTCCGCCGCGTCACAAGCGTGTCGGGTTCGATTTCGTCACAGATAAAAACAAACAGGTGACGCATGACCGTTGTAAAAAAGCTGAACTCCTGGTGCCTGCGCTGGGGTTTGATCGGGGCTGCTTGAAATCGCAACCTTGCAGCAACGTCTACTGAACATCATCAAACCTTGCGTGAGACCTTTTTCATGAGTGGACAACCCTCGCAATCAGGCGAGCTGAAACGCGGCCTGAAAAATCGCCACATTCAACTGATCGCCCTCGGTGGCGCGATCGGTACCGGATTGTTCCTCGGCTCGGCCGGGGTCCTGAAATCCGCCGGCCCGTCGATGATTCTCGGCTATGCCATCTGCGGCTTCATTGCCTTCATGATCATGCGCCAGCTCGGCGAGATGATCGTCGAAGAGCCGGTGGCCGGTTCCTTCAGCCATTTCGCGCACAAGTACTGGGGCGGCTTTGCCGGTTTCCTGTCGGGCTGGAACTGCTGGATCCTGTACATCCTGGTGGGCATGTCGGAGCTGACAGCGGTCGGCAAGTACATCCACTACTGGGCACCGCACATCCCGAGTTGGGTCACGGCGGCCGGCTTCTTCGTGCTGATCAATGTGATCAACCTGGCCAACGTCAAAGTCTTCGGTGAAGCCGAATTCTGGTTCGCGATCATCAAGGTCGTGGCCATCGTCGGCATGATTGCCCTCGGCAGCTACCTGTTGGTCAGTGGTCACGGCGGCCCGCAAGCCTCGGTCAGCAACCTGTGGTCCCACGGCGGTTTCTTCCCCAACGGCGTCAGCGGTCTGGTGATGGCCATGGCGATCATCATGTTCTCCTTTGGCGGTCTGGAAATGCTCGGTTTCACCGCCGCCGAAGCCGACAAGCCGAAGACCGTGATCCCGAAAGCGATCAACCAGGTGATCTACCGGATCCTGATTTTCTACATCGGCGCCCTGGTGATCCTGTTGTCGCTGACCCCATGGGACAGCCTGCTGGAAACCCTCAACGCCTCCGGCGATTCCTACAGCGGCAGCCCGTTCGTGCAAGTGTTCTCGATGCTGGGCAGTGACACCGCTGCGCACATCCTCAACTTTGTCGTGCTGACGGCGGCGCTGTCGGTCTATAACAGCGGCACCTACTGCAACAGCCGTATGCTGCTGGGCATGGCCGAGCAGGGCGATGCGCCAAAAGGCCTGGCGAAGATCGACAAACGTGGCGTGCCGGTGCGTTCGATTCTGGCTTCGGCGGCAGTGACGCTGATCGCTGTGCTGCTCAACTACCTGATCCCGCAGCATGCTCTGGAGCTGCTGATGTCGCTGGTCGTTGCGACCCTGGTGATCAACTGGGCGATGATCAGCTTCTCGCACTTCAAGTTCCGCCAACACATGAACAAGACCAACCAGACGCCGCTGTTCAAGGCACTGTGGTATCCGTACGGCAACTACGTCTGCCTGGCATTTGTGTTGTTCATCCTCGGCGTCATGCTGCTGATCCCGGGCATTCAGATCTCGGTGTACGCGATTCCGCTGTGGGTCGTGTTCATGTGGGTCTGCTACGTGATCAAGAACAAACGTGGTGCGCAGCAGGCTCTGCACGCGTCGAGTTCTGTCGCGAAGTAAGCAAAGTGCAAAAACAACAAACCCGGCCAAGTGCCGGGTTTTTTGTGTTCGCCGTTATACGTAATCGGCGATGGGATAGATCGCGCACAACGCCTCGGCCTGTAACCGGAATTGTTCCTGTGAGGCCGGGTCCAGCGAGTATTCCCGCTCGCCTTGCGGCGTTACCTTGTCGAGAATCTGGCACAGCAGACTGACAACTTCGCGGCATCCCTGCGGGTCGATGTGACGCTGCGCTATGGAGCCGGTGCCGATACGCAATCCGCTGGCGATAAGTGCCGGTCGAGTCTCGCCGGGGACGCGATGTTTGTTGACGATGATCCCGCAATGCTCCAGCGCCTTCTCGGCAATGGCGCCGGTGATGCCGCCACGCAAGCGGATCAGCACCGTGTGGTTTTCACTGCCGCCGCCCACGACTTCGTAATCATGGGCTTGAAACGCGCTGGCAAGCTCATCGGCGGTGCTGCGAATTCGCCCCATGTAAGCGTCGAACTGCGAAGACATCGCATAGCCCAGCGCCGCAGCCTTGGCGGCAATCATGTTGACGGCTGGCGCCCCCTGCATTTGCGGAAACACGGCTTGATCGAGGGCACGGCGGAAGGTTGTCCGCAAGCCGGGAACCTTGGTATTGGCGTCCCGGCCCGACAGGATCAGGCCGCCACGAGGGCCCATGAGTTGTTTGTGTGTGCACGTCGTGGTGACGTGAGCCGCGTCGATCGGACTCGGATGTCGGCCCGTGGCGACCAGTCCGGCGATATGAGAAATGTCGGCGAGCAGGATCGCCCCGGCTTCATCGGCAATCTGGCGAAACCGTTCAAAGTCCACGGCCCGCGAATAGGCTGTGGCGCCGCACATGATGATGCGCGGGCGATGCGCAAGCGCCAGGCTGCGCACATTGTCGTAATCGATGACGCCGTCTGATGTCGTTCCGTACTGAATCGCCTTGTAGTAGGCGCCCGAGAAGGCTTTGGAGCTGCCATGGGTGAGGTCTCCGCCGTGTTCAACAGCCATGCCCAGCAGGGTGTCGCCCGGCTCAAGCAACGCAGTGAGCACCTGATAAGTGGCGTTCGAAGCCGAGTGTGACTGCACGTTGGCATATTGGGCACCGAACAACTCCCGCGCCCTTCGAATGGCAAGCGATTCGACTAGGTCAACGTTCTCGCAGCCGGCGTTATAGCGCCTGCCCGGCATCCCCTCAGCGGTCACGTTGACCAGTGCCGACGCAGAGGCGGCAAGCGTGCGGGGCATGACTGCGCAGGAGGAGGAGACCAATGACAGCACTCGGTGTTGTCGTGCGACCTCAGCGTCGAGAATCCCCGCCAACTCGGCATCTTCCGTACGAAGATCCGCCAGACCATTTCGCAGTAAGTCGGCCTGGTTCATCAGCGGTTCAGTTTTGACTGCCATGCTTCGTATTCCTTCCATGTTTGCTGCGTACTGCCAACAACAGCACGCCTTCCTTGGTTTCACGACTTTGCGTACATCCACTTGCCGATCGGTACAGGCGCATTCCGTGTTTTGCGGGCAATGCGCGCAAAACTAACGTCTGTACGAGCAACCACTGCTCTTGCGTTTCGCTCGCTGATCGGAGGAGGTGAGCTCGACGCATCATAGGTTTTTCAGTGAGGAACGCCAGAAAAATTAATCAGAAAAATGAACATTGTTCAAATAAAATGATTCTTTTTGCGTAAGCAAACGGTGTAAAACTGCAGTTCGGGAGGCGTTCGTCGAGTGATGGCAGCCAAAACGGACGAGTCGGTACGCAGCATGAATCGACTCCGCAGAGCTGAGCATGTGGTTGTTGCGTCTGACTTTTGTACCGAAACCAAGGATGGAGAATGCTATGATCGCTGGCGGTTCCAATACCAGTACAACTATCTGCGTAGTGTTCCTGTGTCACCACTGAATGCTCATTCGTGGCGTGTTTTCTAATTGCCTTTATAAAAAGATGGTAAGTACTTTATGCACAGAAGAGAAAGATCGGAGAATCTGAAAAACAACATTAAATACTTGATAAAGAGTCGCGGGGAGACACAGTTGTCGTTGTGCAATTCCAGTGGATTGACCAGGACGACTATCTATAACATTCTTGAAGGCAAGGTGGTCAACGTACAGCACTCCACCGTGCGCAAGATTTCTGATTTCTTCGGTGTATCGTATGAAGAAATAGAGACCATTGATTTTGAAGAAAAGGAAATAATCGACAACAGCATCTCTCCGCAGGGAAATATGAATCCCGCGGCTGTGCCGGTGATAAAAGAGAGCTTGCTGCTTCAGAATCTTGATAAAAGAATTGGTGAGCTGGCTACCATCTATCCACTGACATACTACTTTGGTACGTCTTTCAATCTGATCGGTGTACTGCTGGAAAACGAGATCAGTGGGATGAATGAACCAGGTGATCTTTTGATCGTGCAGAAGGGGGCGTCCAGCAACGATAGGCAAAAGCTGGTGTATGACAAAGTCGGCAAAAAGTTATTCATAATGGATGAGGTTGACCCTGATACGGATCGTATTTGTGTGGTCGGGGATATAATCGAGGAACGATTTAATGGATTGCAGCGTTGAAACGGAAAACAGCAAATACAAGCTGCTAGGGTTTGAAAACGGTAAAAGTCTGGCCGTCATCATGGTGATAGCCACAGGCAAGATAATTAAAATAAAGCTCAGTGAAGTGTTGAATAGTGAGATTATGGATAATCTAAATAAAATAGAAGTAAAAAATCTCTATAAAAAGTTTTATTCTCAGGGTGGGGCACTCACTGCCTACGAGATCAATGACCGTCATGAGAGTTCCTGGATGATCTACATCATCCTGAACCTGATGCTGTTCACGCTGTACATTTTCACCAGTATTGCCGCAACGAAGCCGATTTATCTGGAATATTTCGATATTGTTGTAACGCCGGGCACCTTTCTTTATCCGCTGACGTTTCTGATCGTCGATTTGCTCAATGAGACATTTGGTCTCAGACTTGCGCGAAAGGCGATTCTTTTTGCCTTTATCAGTAATGCGGCCATTATTATTTTGCTGGCTATTACTACCCACTTGCCCGGGCTACCAGGCTGGAAGCTGGACGGGCCTTACAACGACGTGATCAGTCAGTTGTCGTCGGTACTGGTAGCCTCATCCATCTCGTTCCTGGTCTCGGAAAACATAAACTCTTATTTGTTGTGCAAGATCAAGGAGCTGACGAACTCGAGATTCCTGTTTTTGCGGGTGTTCTTGAGTACGTTGTTTGCGGTGATTATCGACAGTTTCCTTTTCTGCTATATCGCCTTTTATGGAAAGATGGACAATAGTGCGATATTGAGCATGATCTATGTTCAGATCGCGATAAAAGTGGGTTTTGCCTTCTTTAACGTCTTGCCCGCGTATGGCGCAAGGTCACTGTTCAAGAAGTATTTGACAGGCGCTCAGACGCAATAAGATCAACAAGGCGCTCACTAGGGAAATCCCATCGTTAGTGAGCGCCTCGTTTGTGGTTTGATTTATTTCAAGTTCAATTTGTTTTTAAGATTGTGTGTAACCTGATCTTTGTTATTCAGGAATTCGTTCAGGCCTTTGGCGCGAAGATTACACGCATCGCAATCGGAACATCCGCTACCTTTGATGCCGTTGTAACAGGTCAGTGTTTCGTTACGAACCAGATCCAGTTGATGGTGGTAATCAGCCAGGGCCCAGGTTTCTGCCTTGTTCAGCCACATCAATGGGGTGTCCAGTTGCAACTTGTAATCCATGCCTAGCTCAAGGGCCTTGTTCAGGGCCTTGACGAACTCATCCCGGCAATCAGGGTAGCCAGAAAAGTCGGTTTCACACACGCCGGTAATGACAGTCCTGGCTTGGACTTGATAGGCGTAGATAGACGCCAGGGTCAAAAACAGAATGTTCCTTCCCGGGACGAAAGTGCTTGGCAGGCTTTCGCCGGAGCTATTCACGGTCGGGACCGGAATGTTGTCGCGGGTCAGGCTGCTGATGGCCAGCTCATTGAGCAAGGACACGTCCATGGTTTTATGCACGGTCACGCCGAGCTTTTTGGCGAGCTGCTGAGCAACTTCGATTTCCGCGTGATGGCGCTGACCATAGTCAAACGTGATGCAGTGAATTTCATCGTAGTGGGTCAGGGCGTGGATCAAACAGGTGGTGGAGTCCTGCCCGCCGCTGAACACGATAACTGCTTTATTGGTCATGCTTATGCTTCCTGCATTGATTGGAGTAGAGCAACGCCCGAAAGGGTAACGCGAATGGCCCTCGGTATAAACGCTTCAGGCGCTGGATCTGTCAAAAAGCTCTATTGCCCGAAACATTCAGCAGATAAAACAACACAGTTTCAAAATCGTCATATCGACCGCTTGCCGTGACTCAGGCGTCTTGAATCTCAATCTGTCGACCAATAACGTAGAGGTCACCGTCCTGGCGTACTTCTTCCAGGGAAGACGGGTCTGCATCCAGCGCGTAATTCCCGTCGATATCAATGCACCAGAGATCGTTTAATTTCAATAAACGAACACCCGAGCAAATGGAGTTGAATTGATTGCCCATGACCCGTGCGCTCAATTCCGTCACACCTGTCAAGGTTATTCTTATTTTTTTCCAGACGTTGCCTTTGGCTCTGTGGTCTCTTCCATGCAGCACAACGGTTGCTGCCAGTGGCTCATTGGGTACGTAATAAAATTCGAAGGACAGTATCAAACCATCTTCAAACCGATTGAATGCCTGAGATATTTCATTGATGTCGTCGATCGAGAATGACATTTTTATTTATCCATAGCGTCTTATGCAGCAATCAAGGGTTCTGCTGAAACCTGTGACACTGTAATCAATAGAAAATTGCGCGGTAAAATCAGAGCTGATCAGTCTTATTTCGTCGCTGTCGGTACTGTCAAAATCAAACCCTTCACAGAGTCGGACGCCGCTTTTTACCTTGTATGCCCCGCAGAATTTCCAGTCTTCATCCATCAACAAGTAGTATTCGCGATCATCCATTAGTGATGAGGTAAAGCGCAGGCACTCAGCGATCGAAGAGAACTCGGTGAACTCACATAAGATTTCTCGTCTTGATCTTAAATCACTAATTATCGAGTCCGTTGCCGGCAGGCTTAAGAGCAACCTCTCATCGAAAGGGTGTGCTAAAAGCAGGCTGGTTTTTTTACTGTATCGGCCCAGTACATTCTTATATTGTGCCTTTCGATACAATAACTCTCTCCTATAAGGATCATAAATCATGTTAAACATCCTTGTGTGTTGAATGGGCTCCTGGGTCTAGGCAAGGTGACCTTCAATGCGAAAAACTTCATTCAGCCCCACCTCTTCAGCGGGATCGCCATCTTCAAGGCACCTAAAGCTTATGCCCGATAGTGCTTTGTGCAATAGCGCGCAGAGTTTTACAGGGTGGAAGTTTACTTGTAGCCAAAGAGAACTCAATTTACAGGCGAGGAAGAGCAATGTTGTTTCTGGAAAGAATTAAAAAAATCATCTCGATAAATTTTATCGGACGCTCAGTTGGGGTGGAGTACATATCTACTAATCCGACTTCCACAGCGCAATCAACAATTACGCGGAAGTCATCGATATCTTGTGATGAAATGCAGTGGAGGAGATCAGGCGGCATATTGTCTCCCCTGCCATTCAGGGGCAGTGTCGCACCTTTTCTCTCCCAGTCAGTCAAGCCACCGCACTCCGGAAAGCTATCAAGGTGAGCTATCAATTTTTCGATAGCACCGTGTCGAATGAACTTTGCTTCGCAATAGGTATGCAGCAGTCTGGACGCATAGCGCTGTAAAGCAGCTGTGGGGAGGTTGGCAAGTGCTTGCGCTAACTCTTCTTGAATGATCATTGAATTTTGGTCCATTCAGCTATTTTTCTTTTTATTTCTTCCAGTAAGTTTACGTTGCCGATTACAACCAGTTCGCACCCCAGTTCCTTGTCTCGGTAGGAAACAAGCTCATCAGTGTCCTGGTCGAGTATCACTCTAAGAATTTGCCCATTCGCTTCATTTCTGGCAGAAAAAATGGGATTGCCATCCATGAACGGCGTGCCATTTGAGAATGTTGTATTGTAATAAGGTGCTTTAAATTCCTTTATATCGATTTTGTTCGTCTGAGCCTCCAGGCGAAAAAACTCATAAAAGGATCGCTCCAATCTGAAGTAGCAGTCCGGATTGTGCAGATAATCATTGAACATTTCACTTGCTCCGCGAAAGCGCGATAGGTTTTTTCGTAGCCGTCAGCGGAAGTCAAAATACTCGATCATAAGTTCGGTCGGCTTCATGCCAGCACCCAGCAATCCGAGAACCTCCAGGAACCACGATAGATCATCTCCGAGTTCAGAGATTTCCTCCCTCTCACTCGTCAATAAACATAACGCCAGTCTTGCCATCAGATTTTTACGTTCACGAAAGTTGCGTATTGCCTCGTGCTCATCGATTTTCGCCCACCAAATAGATGATTCTGCTTTTAATATTTTGGTGGTGATTTTTCCATCAATGTATTCTTGAGCCAGATGCATAGGGTCTTGCTTGCAATTGGCAAACTTGATGTTCAGGGCGTGCAATACCTTAAGAAAAAAGGTGAGTTGATGTTTGTGCGCAATTGAACTGTTGTTTGATCGAATGATGCCGTTCATATTGTATTTTTTGAAGTCAATCTTGTTCAATTTGGTTTCCCTGCCTGTCGCTATTGGCGGTGCATTGCAAAAAGGTTCTATTGGGTCGTTCGCTCAGTACGGCTTTCCAGTATTCCGACTCTTTGGCTGTCTGATTTTTACCGCTGAAAAGTAGATCTTCTTGAAAATGGAATTTTAAGCAAGAATTCTCTGGTTTTTGGTGTGGGTGTCATGTCAGCGTCGGCTTGTTTCAAGGATTCTGCAAGTTCTGAGAATTCAATAGTCTGTTCCGGGAGGCCGTGAATCAGTATGCAGCGAGTATCGGAGAGATCCTCACCTGTAAGCGCCACGAGGTATTTTTTTGAAGTTAATAATTTTGCGACGTTAGCAAACGACTTGAAAGACGACGCCTTTGAGAATTCTGTGCCGGAAGCCTTATACATGTTGACTATCGTACCTAGAATTTCTTTTTTATCTGTTTCATCCAGCTTTGTCTTGGATAAAAATATCAAGGCATTCCATCCTCTGTATATAGCACTAAATAGCGTCAATACTTCTTCGTGGCACAGAATGCTAGAGATGTCACAGAAATTAAGTTTGTCATCAATGTGTAAGTCAACTTCCATCTCCCTTCTTTTGTTCATGGCGGCCATGCCAAGTTTGCCAAAGGCCCTTTTGTGTCGACCTAGTTTCTCCGCAATAACACTACTGGATTCGAGTTCGGCAGCCAGTACTGCGTATACATTATATTGAAGAAAAATCGGTGCCAGAGGTTCGAAGATCAACTCGTGACGATATCCTGTAGCCAGATACCATATTGCATCACATGATTCATCAAGACTGATCCGCGCAGCCTTCGATGCATATATTGATCCTGTGTCTACGATGGCTTTCATAAAGAAACTCAAATGGCGGGCACGGCGCCGGGCGTGGTCAGCGCGACCTGTTCACCCGCTTTGCGCCCAAACACCAGGGTTTCCATGGCCTGGACGAAGGTTCGACCTTGTAGCCAGAAACCGTCATGAATCATGCTCAAGACATAGCAGCGCTGCTGCTCGTCCATCAATAGCGCAGCGTGACCGTGATCGATCTCGGCGATGCTTACCAAAGTGCTGCCCAGGCGTTGCTGCCAGGCCAGGAAGTCTTCGCTGTCATGCAGGTATTCAAAGGTGCCAAAGGCGACATCGCTGGTAGCGCAGTCTTCGCCTCTACCGCAGGTCCCCACCTGCAGGCCGGCGAGTTGTCCGAGCAGTGCGGCGGCCGGGTGCTCGGGCGGGACGAAGTCCGGCAAAGGTTCTGCGAGGGTCACGGGCCAGCCAGCGGCCAGAAACAGAGGGCGCAGAGTGTCAGGAAGCTCGATCAGCGAATGTCCGGGCTGGGCAATGAGTGTCATCGGTAAACCTGCGTCATGATAGATCTGACCCGCAATGCGTCATGCTTTTTTGATTTTTCCATTTGCAGAAACGCAACCTCTTCCATAACCCTGATCAAGATGAGTTTTTCATGGGGCATGGTCAAAGTCAGTGTGCCGGCCTGCTGTATAAAATCCGTTGGATTTGCCTCATGACACCCGGATCTCGCTTCGAATGCCTTGCGAAAATGTCCAGCCCAAGTGCAATACCTTCTTTCCCCTCTGCTGTCGCTTGGTCAAAGACTGACTTAAATACCCTGATGACAGATGTGCGATCAAAGTGACGCGCGAGCATATCGCCGACAGTCCAGCAGAATTCCATAACTGCATATCTGGAATAGTTGCTCCGAATGGCATCGAGCAATGCCTGCTTTTGAATTGCCGAGAGCCTGTTCATATCCGATGAAATCTTTATTATGAAAAAATCTGCGCCATGCTTATTGAAAAATGCGTCTGTCGAGAGAATTTCAATAATGAAATTCAGACATTTCTCAGGAAAGATCTCATGACTCAGTGTCAGCCGATCGTAGTCATCAGCAAGCGCCATGACTCGCTTGCGCGCTCCTTTTCCTTCTGCGGCATATAACGACTTCCTTATCTCTTCCATGACCGGGTTTTCACTTTTGCGGGGGGGGGCTGATGCTAGCCGCGTCAATTACGCTTCAATTTTTAACATGAATCAAGATTCATGCCAGCCATGATATGGCCATTACGGGGCATGGAGGGGCGCCGCTGGCCGAAGAGCTTGTTCAATTTTTGCTGTAGTAAACCGCATCAAAGTGCGCAAGAAGTTGCGTATTCTTGTAATGCGATCGCGTTCTGGCTATTCGCGGTATCCTGCGCGTTCTGAATACGGACGCTTTTCCATGCTGGTAATTTCCAACAACGTGCATCTGCCGGATGCCGAGATCGAGTTGACCGCGATTCGCGCCCAAGGGGCCGGAGGGCAGAACGTCAACAAGGTCTCCAGCGCCGTGCACCTGCGCTTCGACATTCCAGCCTCGTCCTTGCCCGAATTCTACAAGGAGCGGCTGCTGGCGCTGCGCGACAGTCGCATCACCAGCGATGGCGTGTTGATCATCAAGGCTCAGCAATACCGCACGCAGGAAGCCAACCGCGCCGATGCGCTGGAGCGTCTGGTGGAGCTGATACTCAGCGCCACCAAAGTTGAAAAGAAACGCCGTCCGACCAAGCCGACCCTCGGTTCAAAAAAGCGTCGGCTTGAGTCGAAGACCAAGCGCGGCAGCATCAAGGCCGGGCGGGGCAAGGTGGATTTCTAGTCCTCGCGATACTTGGCGGTGTGTTTATACAGATACACGCTCAAGGCCAATCCACTCAGCGAGGCGAGGGCGGCGAAGAGGAAGATCGAAGCAAACCCGAATCCCGCCGCAATCGCCCCGGCCAGTGGCCCAGTGATCCCCAGCGACAAGTCGATGAACAGCGAGTACGCACCCACCGCCGCGCCACGGCTGGACGCCGGCACCAGATTCACCGCCTCCACGCCCAGCGCCGGGAACACCAACGAGAAGCCAAAACCGCTCAACGCCGCACCGGCCAGTGCCCAATGCGCGTCCGGTGCCAGCCACAGCAGCAACAGTCCTAGGGTCTCCACTGACAGGCAGGCAATCGCCACGCGGAAGCCGCCGAGGCGGTTGATCAGGTTGCCGAACAGCAGTCGCGCACCGATGAAACTGGCGCCGAACAGGCTCAGGCACAACACCGCGTTGTCCCAGTGCTGAGTGGCGTAATACAGGGTGATGAAGGTCGCGATGGTACCGAAACCGATTGAGCCCAAGGCCAGCCCGCAACCGTGGGGGAACACGCGTCCGAGCACATGCATGAATGGCAGGCGCTCACCGGCAACAATCGGTGCGGCGGTTTTTGGCCATGCCAGTAACAGGCCCAGCGCGGCTAGCAGGATGATGCTGACGCCCATGCTCCACAAACCCAGTTGGCCGACCAGCCACACCCCGAACGGTGCGCCGACCGCCAGTGCGCCATAGCTGGCGATGCCGTTCCACGAGATCACCTTGGCGGTGTTCGCCGCGCCGACCCGGCCGATGCCCCAGCCGATCGAGCCGGAGCCGACGAGGCTTTCCGCGCTGCCCAGCACCAGTCGGCCGATCAACAGGCTGATCAAACTGAGCATCGGCATGTTCGGTGTCCACGCGGAAATCAGCATGAACACTCCGCTCAAACCGCAGCCGGCCAAACCATACATCACTGCGAGCTTGCTGCCCTTGTTGTCGATGATCTTGCCGGCGTACGGGCGGCTGAGCAGGGTCGCGAGGTATTGCACGCTGATCACCAGACCCGCGATTACCGCACCGAAGCCCAGGTCGCTGTGGACGTAACCCGGCAGCACCGCGAGGGGAATGCCGATGTTCAGGTAGCCGATGAAGGTGAAGAGGACGATGGAGACGACTTGCAGCGTGACCGCCAGGGGGCGCTGGGGCTCTGACTTAGAGAACGACATGGGTAACGATCCACGGGGAGAGCAGAATAGATAGGCTGCTCATGATACCGGCGCGAAACAATCTGAGGCGGGAAAAGTAAAACTATTTGTCGGGCGGCGGCTTCAGGATTTGGCCGGAGCGACCAGTTGTGTGGTGACCAGTGCGGCGAGGGCGTTTTCTTCACTGCCGAAGCGGGCGAGCAGAGCGGCTTGTTTCTCAGGAGAGAGGCGGTTCCAGATCTCGATCATTTTCTCGGTGGCGCCGATCAGGACGGCGGCTTGGCTTTCGGAGAATTCGTCGGTCATGGCAGGCTCGGTTTCAGGCAGTGTGGAAAGCGCATGTTAGCGCTTTCCACACGGTCTGTACGACGGGTCTTACTCTTCGTTGTCGGCCGGGCGGCTCTCAACGGCTTCTTGCGGCTCGGGCTGCCCCGCACCGGCTTGTTGCGTGGTCGTCTGCTCAGGTACGTGCAGGCTTGGGAAGGGGAGATTAGGAATCTCGTGCATGGTTGCGCTCCTCGCTAAGTCTGTTGATAGATCTGGTAGATCCGCGCTTCTGAAAAAGCCTGCGCAGGATACAGGAGGAAAAATGACAATCAGACTTTTAATTCAAATTAATGCGACAGATGGCCGCAGGGAGAGCGAAAAGCAAAAGACTGGGCCATAGCCGAAACCAAATGTGGGAGCGAGCCTGCTCGCGAAGGCAGTGTGTGTTGATCGTTCCCACGCTCTGCGTGGGAACGCCTCAAAGGACGCTCTGCGTCCGCTGTTGGGACGCAGAGCGTCCTGGGCTGCATTCCCACGCGGAGCGTGGGAACGATCAAATCAAAAGATCGCAGCCTGCGGCAATTCCTGCAGAGTATTGCGGTGTTACTTGCAAACGCTGGCGATGGCTTCGGCCAGCAGCGCCAGACGCGTGGCATCGATGCCGGCCACGTTGGCCCGACCCGAGCTGACCATGTACACGCTGTGATGTTCGCGCAGCTGTTTTACCTGCTCCGGCGACAGGCCGGTGTAGGAGAACATCCCGCGTTGCACGCCAATGTGCGCAAAACGTTCGCGCAAACCGTGTGGCTCCAGCGCTTCCACCAGACCACTGCGTAGCTGGGCGATGCGCAAACGCATGGCTTCGACTTCGTCGGCCCAGCGAGCTTTCAGCTCTGTATCGGCGAGGATGGTTGCGACAACAGCTGCACCGTGATCCGGTGGTGTCGACCACAGGTTGCGGGCGATGTTGGCCAGTTGGCTGCGGATGTCGATGAGCTTGTCGGCGGTTTTCGCGCAGACGATCAGCGCACCGGTGCGGTCGCGATAGAGGCCGAAGTTCTTCGAGCAGGAACTGGTGATCAGCAGCTCAGGTACCTCTGCCGCGAACAAGCGGGTCGACCACGCATCCTGCTCCAGACCATCGCCAAAACCCTGGTAGGCAAAGTCGATCAGCGGCAGCAGATTGCGGCTGCGCACCACGTCGAGTACGCGCTGCCAGTCGTCGTGGTTCAGGTCGAAACCGGTCGGGTTGTGGCAGCACGCGTGCAGCAGCACCACATCACCTTTCGGTACTTCATTGAGCACGGCGAGCATGGCATCGACGTCGAGGCGGTTGTCGCTGCCCACGTACGGGTAGTGACTGACCTTGACCCCGGCCGCGGCGAAAATGGTTTCGTGGATCGGCCAGGTCGGGTTGCTCAGCCACACGCCTTTGCCCGGCAGGCATTGGGCGATGAAGTCAGCGGCCAGACGCAGGGCACCGGTACCGCCCGGCGTCTGGGTAGCGCCGGCACGCTGTTCGGCGATCAACTTCGAGTCGGCGCCGAGCACCAACTCGTTGATAACTTTGCCGAACAGCGGATTGCCGTGGCCACCGATGTAAGTCTTGGTGTCCTGGCTTTCGACCAGCCGTGCTTCGGCGATTTTCACCGCTTCCGGGATCGGCGTCAGGCCTTGGGCATCCTTGTAGACGCCAACGCCCAGGTCGAATTTGCGCGGGTTGCTGTCCTGCGCATACGCCTCCATCAAACCGAGGATCGGGTCGCCGGGTACCCGGCCGATGGCGTCAAAGTGCATTACTTGCGTCCTTCTGCGGTCTTGGCCACTTCGTCAGTGCGCGCGGCCATGATGAAGTCGTTGCGGTGCAGGCCTTTGATCGAGTGGCTCCACCAGGTCACGGTGACTTTGCCCCACTCGGTCAGCAGGCCCGGGTGATGACCCTCGGCCTCGGAGATCTCGCCGACGGCGTTGGTGAAGGCCAGCGCGTGCTTGAAGTTCTTGAACAGGAAGACCTTCTCCAGCTGCATGATGCTGTCGCGCACTTCGATGTTCCAGTCAGGGATCTGCTTGATCAGGATCGGCAGTTCTTCGTCGCTGACTTGTGGCGCATCGGCGCGGCAGGCTTCGCAGTGGGCTTGGTTCAAAGTGGACATGGTTGGATTCCTGAGATCGGGTGTCTTTTTTATAAGAGCTGTTACGGACGTCAATGCCGTCACGCTAAACCAAAGCCGCGACGACTGACAGACTCACTTGTCACTAAAAGCGACGGTTCACGCCGCTTTCGGTTTCGGCGGAAATTTTGGCGCGTGCAGACCCAGCTGCATGCCTTGCTTGACCATGGCCATGATGTCTTCATGAGCCACGTCGAACAGGCGCTTGAGATTCGGCAGGACAAAGTACAGCGGTTGCAGAATGTCGATGCGATATGGCGTGCGCATGGCTTCCAGCGGATCGAAGGCCTGATGCTCGGGCTCGTCCGACAGGGAATAAACAGTTTCCTTGGGTGAAGACAGGATGCCGCCGCCGTAGATGCGTTTGCCTTGCGGGGTGTCGACCAGACCGAATTCGATGGTCATCCAGTACAGCCGCGCCAGATACACGCGTTCTTCCTTGGTCGCTTGCAGACCAAGTTTGCCGTAGGTGTGCGTGAATTCGGCGAACCACGGGTTGGTCAGCAGCGGGCAGTGACCAAAGATCTCGTGGAAAATATCCGGTTCTTGCAGGTAGTCCAGTTCTTCACGGGTGCGAATAAACGTGGCCACCGGAAATTGTTTGCTGGCGAGCAATTCAAAAAAAGTCTGGAACGGAATCAGCGCCGGGACACGGGCGACCTGCCAACCGGTGGTCTCGCCGAGCACCTTGTTGATCTCGCCGAGCTGCGGAATGCGGTCGTGGGGCAGACCGAGTTTTTCGATACCGTCCAGGTATTCCTGGCACGCACGACCCTCGATCACTTTCAGTTGACGGGTGATCAGCGTGTTCCACACCGCATGTTCTTCGGCGGGGTAGTCGATAAAACCTTGCGCATCGGGCTCGCGGGCCACGTATTGCGTCTGCTTCATACTGCTCTCCTGCTAGGGGAATTCGTTCTTGTTATGTCCAGCGATGGATTCAGAATTACCTGAGAGCGTGTTGATGTGCAGCAGGTTGAATGGCCTACGCGTAGGAAATTTCTCTTTAATTCGTAAAGTTATCGTTACGGTTTTGTGGATATCTCGCGTTTGCGGTGATTCTCGGGTTTGAAAAGGCCAATGGCTGTCACATAATCTTGACAACTATCTGCGCCCCTCGACAGAAAAGTCCGGCGCCGTTCCCTTGTAGGAGTGAGCCTGCTCGCGATAGCGGTGTATCAGTCAGCATCAATATCAACTGACCCACCGCTATCGCGAGCAGGCTCACTCCTACAGGTATTACTGTCTTCACGGGTCATTTATATGCGCATCAAAGTCCACTGCCAGAACCGCATCGGCATCCTGCGCGACATCCTCAATCTGCTGGTGGCGTACGGGATCAACGTCGCGCGCGGCGAGGTCGGCGGTGAGCATGGCAACGCGATCTATCTGCATTGCCCGAACTTGATCAACATCCAGTTCCAGGCGCTACGGCCGAAGTTCGAAGCGATTGCCGGGGTGTTCGGCGTCAAGCGGGTAGGGCTGATGCCAAGCGAACGCCGGCACATGGAGTTGAATGCGCTGCTCGGTGCGCTGGAATTCCCGGTGTTGTCGATCGACATGGGCGGCTCGATCGTTGCCGCCAACCGTGCGGCGGCGCAATTGCTCGGCGTGCGGGTCGATGAAGTGCCGGGGATTCCGCTGTCGCGCTATGCCGAGGATTTCGATTTGCCGGAGTTGGTGCGCGCCAATAAATCCCGAATCAACGGCATGCGAGTCAAGGTCAAGGGCGACATCTTTCTCGCTGACATCGCGCCGCTGCAATCCGAACACGACGACAGCGAAGCCATGGCCGGTGCAGTGCTGACCTTGCACCGCGCCGACCGCGTCGGTGAGCGCATCTATAACGTGCGCAAGCAGGAGTTGCGCGGCTTCGACAGCATCTTCCAGAGTTCGAAAGTCATGGCGGCGGTGGTGCGCGAAGCGCGGCGCATGGCGCCGCTGGATGCGCCGTTATTGATAGAAGGCGAAACCGGCACCGGCAAGGAGTTGTTGGCGCGTGCCTGTCACCTCGCCAGTCCGCGTGGGCAGTCGCCGTTGATGGCGCTCAACTGTGCAGGGCTGCCGGAGTCGATGGCCGAGACCGAATTGTTCGGCTACGGCCCGGGTGCCTTCGAAGGTGCGCGGGCGGAAGGCAAGCTCGGGCTACTGGAACTGACGGCGGGCGGCACGTTGTTTCTCGATGGCGTCGGTGAAATGAGTCCGCGCTTGCAGGTGAAATTGCTGCGCTTTCTGCAGGACGGTTGCTTCCGTCGTGTAGGCAGTGATGAAGAGGTTTATCTGGACGTACGGGTGATCTGCGCAACCCAGGTCGACTTGTCCGAGCTGTGCGCGCGTGGCGAGTTTCGCCAGGATCTGTATCACCGCTTGAATGTGCTTTCGCTGCATATTCCCCCGCTGCGCGAATGCCTCGACGGTTTGACGCCATTGGTCGAGCACTTTCTGGATCAGGCCAGCCGGCAGATCGGTTGTTCGCTGCCGAAACTCGCGCCGGCGGCGATGGATCGGCTCAGCCATTACCACTGGCCGGGCAATGTGCGGCAGTTGGAGAACGTGCTGTTTCAGGCGGTTTCGTTGTGTGATGGCGGCACGGTAAAGGCTGAGCATATTCGCCTGCCGGATTACGGCGTGCGTCAGCCGCTTGGCGATTTTTCGCTGGAGGGTGGGCTGGACGATATTGTCGGGCGGTTTGAGAAAGCGGTGCTGGAGCGACTGTATTCAGAGCATCCGAGCAGTCGGCAACTGGGTAAGCGGCTGGGGGTTTCGCACACCACCATCGCCAACAAACTCCGCGAATATGAAGTGGGCAAAGATCCTGAAAGCTAAGTGGCCCCCTGTGGCGAGGGGATTTATCCCCGATGGGCTGCGAAGCAGCCCCAAGGCCGCTTAACTTGATGTATCAGCTGAACCGCATTCATCGGTATCGGGGCGGCTTCGCCACCCATCGGGGATAAATCCCCTCGCCACAGGGTTATTCGCCCAGCCCGAGATCGGGATTGCCGCCTAGCGGCATGACACCGCCGGTTTTTCGACTTCGATACATTTCCCCGATCCCCGCAAAATCCCCCAAGTCCTTTGTTTACCGGGCCGCGAGCCGCCAGAAAAAAGTTGGTCTGCAAATTGCTTATGGCTCAGCAGTACAGCGGTGGGCGGCAAACGTCCGGCATGCAGAGGAAAGAGTGTGGACAAGTACCTTTATGTGGCAATGACCGGCGCCAGCCAGAACGCGCTGGCGCAGAAGGCTCATGCCAACAACCTGGCGAACATCTCCACCAACGGTTTTCAGCGCGACCTGGAGCAGGCGCGTTCGATGCCGGTGTTCGGTGACAGCTTTCCGGCGCGCGCGTTTGCCATGAGCGAACGGCCCGCCACTGATTTCACTCCCGGCTCGCTGGTACAGACCGGGCGTGACCTCGACGTCGCGGTGACCGGCAACGGCTTCATCGCCGTGCAGAACCCCAACGGCGGCGAAAGCTACGTGCGCACCGGCAGCCTCAATATCGACGCCCTCGGCGTGTTGCGTGCCGGCAACGGCATGCCGGTGATGGGCAATGGCGGTCCGATCGCCGTGCCGCCCGAGCAGCAGGTCGAAGTCGGTGAAGACGGCACCATCAGTATTCGTGCGATGGGCGAAGGCCCGCGCGTCATGGCGGAAGTCGACCGGATCAAACTGGTCAACCCGGACATCAAGAACATGAACAAGGGCCTCGACGGCTCGATCTACACCAAGGACGGCCAGCCTGCGCCGGCCGATGCCAACGTCAAACTGGTGTCGGGTTTCCTGGAGTCGAGCAACGTCAATGCCGTGGAAGAGATGACCTCGGTGCTGGCTCTGGCCTAGCATTTTGATTTGAATGTTTTGATTATGTTATGCGGTATATTT